>JBJSYW010000390.1:0-2538 GCA_046089985.1 Chloroflexota bacterium | reverse complement strand
GTCGAGGAGCGCCTGGAGGGGATCAAGATCGACCAGGGCGCTGCGCTGGAGGCAGCCGGGTTCGACCGGCGCGACGTGGCCCGCACGGCGGCCGAGATTGTGATCAAGGAGATGCTGGAAGACGGCTTCTTCCACGCCGACCCGCACCCGGGCAACTTCTACGTGATGTGCGACGACCAGACCGGCAAACTGCTGATCGGGGCGATGGATTTTGGCATGGTGGGCTATATCTCGCACACCGACCGCATGAATCTGATGCAGTCTTTCGCGCTGGCCGCCCGCCTCGACAGCGCCGGGCTGGTGGAGCACCTGGTGCGCATTGGGGCGGTCTCCAGCCAGGCCGACCTGGCCAAGCTGGAGCACGACCTGGACCGCCTGCTGAACCGCTATCACGGGCTGTCGCTGAAGCACATCTACACCCGCCAGCTGATCGAAGAGTTTATGCAGCTGGCCTACCAGCACCACATCAGCCTGCCGCCCGATTTCTGGCTGCTGTTCAAAACCCTGAGCATGATGGACGGGCTGGCGCGCCAGCTGGACCCGGAGATCGACGTCTTCACCATCTTCGGGCCGCCGGTGGAGCGCCTGCTGCGGCGCATGTATCTGCCGTGGGTGTGGGGGCCGGCTTTCATGAGTGACGTTGAAACGCTGGCCTTTGCGCTGCGCGACGCCCCCGGCATCGGCGAGCGCATCCTGCGCGGCCTGCAGCGCGGCGAGATCCCCTTCTCGCTGAAGGCCGGGCTGAACAAGGAGACCCTGGACCGGCTGGACCGGGTGACCACGCGCCTGTCGATCAGCCTGCTGGTGGCGGCCTTCACGGTGGGCATTGCGCTGCTGTTCCCGGTGGCAGTCAACAGCCAGATGGCCATGATCCTGCTGGTGACCGGTTTTATCGCCTCGGTCGTGCTGGGGATCTGGTTTATCCTGACCCTGATGCGCTCGGGCGGCGGTCCTTAATAGTAAAGTTATGGTATAATGCGCACCGTTTGACTAGACCGGCCCACGGTTACGCTGCTTATGCGCGCAGCAAAAGGACTGCGGACCTGGAGACCTGCTCGTAGTCGGAAATTTAGACTGAAAACAAGGAGATTGCAGACGTCATGGCCATGGATAAAGAAGCCAAAGGGAAGTTGATGGAAGAGTTCGCCCGTCACGAGGGCGACACTGGTAGCCCCGAAGTACAGATCGCACTGTTGAGCACCCGCATCAGCCAGCTCACCGATCACTTGCGCAACAATTCGCACGACGAGTCCTCTCGCCGTGGGTTGCTCAAGCTGGTCGGCCAGCGGCGCCGGCTGCTGGCGTACATCCGCCGCAAGGACTTCCAGCGCTATATGGCGCTGACGGACCGCCTCAGCATCCGCCGCAAGTAATCCGCACCGGCCGAGGAGTAGATGGCGCGCAGGTCCGGCCGTCTACTCCTGCTATAATCAGACCTTCTTCCCGCCCTCCCTGGGGGAAAGCGGAAAGAGCCACACCGCCCACTGGTTGGGAATTGAAAGGCGCCCTGGAGTTCTCAGGCAAAGATATTGCAGGCCGGCTTTCAGTCCCTGACCGGATGGGGGTAAGTTCAGGAGACAATTTTCATATGGAACAGACACCCAAGCGTTTCGAAACCACCTTCGAAGGCAAAACCTTTGTCTTTGAAACCGGTCACCTCGCCGGCCAGGCCGGCGGAGCAGTGACCGTGCGCGTCGGCGACTCGATGGTCTTTGCCGCCGCTACCATGTCATCCGAGGCCCGTCCCGGCGTAGACTTCATGCCGCTGACGGTCGACTACGAAGAGCGCATGTACGCCGGTGGGCGCATCCCCGGTTCGTTCTTCCGCCGTGAAGGCCGCCCCAGCGAGGATGCCATCCTCACCGCCCGTCTGACCGACCGCCCGCTGCGCCCCTTGTTCCCCAAGGATCTGCGCAACGACGTGCAGGTGATTATCTACGCCTGGTCGGCCGATGGGGAAAACCCGCTCGACATCCTGGCAGTCAACGCCGCTTCCGCCGCGCTGACCATCTCCGACGCGCCCTTCGGCGGCCCGGTGGCCGCGGTGCGCATCGGGCGCGTCGATGGGCGCTTTGTGGTCAACCCCACCTTCCAGCAGCTCGACGAGTCCGAACTGGACCTGCGCATCGCCGGCACGCGCGATGCGATCCTGATGGTGGAATGCGGCGCCAAGCAGGTGGGCGAGGCGATCATGGTGCAGGCGCTGGAGTTCGGTCACCAGGCGCTGCAGCCGCTGATCGCGCTGCAGGAACGCATGGCGGCCGAGCTGGCCAAGCCCAAGCGGGCTTACGTCTCGGCAGCCGCCAATGAAGAACTGGCCCAGCGCGTTTACCAGCGCGTGGCCGGCGAGTTAGACGCCATCCTCGAGCGCCCGTACGTCAAGGCCGAGCGCAGCGCTTCGTTTGACGCGCTGAAAGCAGCCGCGCTGGCCGAGATCGCCGGCGAAGACGAGACCCTGGTCGGGCCGGTCAAGGAAGCCTTTGAGAGCGCCATGAAGAAGGTTGTGCGCGCCCGCATCCTGGACAAGGGCATTCGCCC
>JBJSYW010000389.1:0-4609 GCA_046089985.1 Chloroflexota bacterium | reverse complement strand
GTCTTCGATGCCGAAGCCCTGCCCGCACAGCGTGCGCTGGTAGACGGTGGTGTGCAGGTCGGTGAAGCCTTCCGAAAACTCCACCTCGCTGCCGTCGATGGTGATCGAGCGGAAGGTGGCGGCCTTGCCAGGCGCGGGCTGGAAGGGCAGGTCGTGATGGTCAACGGAGAGGAACCAACGCACGCGGGCGCGCTGCAGCGATAGGAAACCGCTCATACGCTGTGGGTCGCCGGCATGCACGCAGACCTCCTGGACCGGGCCGAACAGCCAGATCAGCAGGTCAAATAGATGAATGCCGATGTTGGTGGCTACCCCACCGGACTTGTCCAGCACGCCTTTCCAGGACGTGTGGTACCACAAGCCGCGGGAGGTGACGTAGCTCAACACGACATCGTGGACGGTCTCCGGCGGATCCTGGTCCAGGCGCTCTTTGAGCTTCAGCAGCGCTGGATGCACGCGCAACTGCAGAACGGTGTTAATGCGCCGCCCGGTTTCAGCCTCGATGGCCGACAACTGGTCCAGGTTCCAGGGGTTGATCACCAGCGGTTTTTCGCAGATCACGTCCGCGCCGGTGCGCATCGCCAGCCGGCAGTGGGCGTCGTGCAGATAATTGGGCGACATCACGCTGACGTAGTGGACGCGGTTCTCCTCCGGCCCGCGGCGCAGCTTCTCCAGGTGGCGGTCGAAGCGTTCGATTTCGGTGAAGAAGCGCACGTCGAACGAGAACTGATCCAGCATGCCAACCGAGTCGTTGGGGTCGACGGCGGCCACCAGGCGGCTGCCGGTGTCGCGAATGGCCTTCAGGTGGCGCGGGGCGATATAGCCGGCGACGCCGATGGCGGCAAAGTTGTGGATTTTTGAGTTTTCAGGCGGTTGGATAGGATTTATCTGCATTTCTTGAATGGTTTTCAGCGTTCGTCCCGGTATCGCCTCTGCCGGTCCGGCCATTTTATGCTACACTTGTGCCCAGACCCCTTACCGGAGCGCATATGCCCTTGATCCGTCACAGTTCCTGGCGCACTCGTTTGAGCCTTGTTTTGACCCTGGCAGCAGCCATCCTGCTGATCGATGTCATGCTGCACATCCAGGCCGTGCAGGCCAGTGTCCCCGCCGGCGAGAGCGCCCGCAGAACCCTGATCCTGACCTCCACGCCTGCCAATAACACCCACAGGCGCTTTTGCGGAAAACTGGTCTTCATGGTCAACTACGAAACCGGGGTGGGCATGGCCGGGCTGGTGCCCTGCTCGGGCAGCAGCGTGCCGCTGATCTTCTCCCAGCACCCACGCGACCTGGTGCCGTTTTACCAGTTCCGGGACCTGCGCATTGAGAAGGGCGACCTGATCTGCACAGAGGAACATGGCTGCCTGGACCGCTATGTGGCCGGTTTCCAAAACTACATCGGCATCGACAGTTGCAGCGCCTGCGGGATGAACGTGCCCTCCACCTGGACCCAGATCCCGCTGACCCCGTTCACCGCTACCTCCGTCCCGCCGACCTCGACCCCATACGTCCCCTCGCCGACCCCCACCCTGACTGCCACGCTGGCTCCCTGGCAGGTGACCGCTACGCCGGAGATCTTTGACCTGCTGCGGGATACCCCGTCGCCGTCCGTTCCCCCGTCATCCACGGCTGCCGCCACCCCCACCGTTCCGCCCGGCGGATCCGTTACCCCCGAAACGCCGGCCGCCCCGCCGGCCCAGCCGGGCCTCTCGCCGCTGGTGCTGGGGATCGGGTTCATCGCCGCATCGCTGGCGCTGGCGTACGGGCTGTGGGTTTGGTCGATGCGCGAGCGGAATGAGTAAACGATGTTGGCGCTACCATCCAATTTAAGATGTCCAGCACCGCGCCCTGGCGGTTTACGATGCTGAATGTTCTCGTGTCGTGCCTTAGCAGTCGCAGTGCCAACAACCAATTTTCCCTGAGCAGGTGCGCCAAACGAATGAGATAGAACCAGTAAATTCGGATTGAATGTGGGGACACATTGTAGGCTGCACCTAACTGAGTACGGCCAATAAAGACCCGCCTGAATAGCCTGACATACCGAGTCTGGACAGCCGACTGAGTGTATAGTTCAGCAACATTTGTGCTGAGCGCAGTTGGGCGAGTGAGCACATACCATTTGAGTGTCTCAAGTGCCATGGGTGGCATGGTGGACGGTGCTAACCGCTCAAGTGCTTCGCCTGGTACTGGGGCGTCTAATAAGTCGGCTGCCAGTTGTAGACAAACGTATAGACTTTTGCTCAGGTTCCATGCCGCAGCACGATCGGTCAATACATCCCAATTGATCTCAGCGCGATAACATTTAAGGATCATCGCTTGATCAAGCAGCGGTCTCAGGCCAAGATTAAAGCTGTGGCTGTGGGCTGCATGTAAGACCGAGTGCAGCAGTAGGTCTTCCGCACATAACACTTGAGCAGGCAGACCATCAAATGTAGCCGATTGAGCGCGCTGCCAGATACCAGGTAGATCTTCTGTGATTGACATACCTGGATCAGATAAGCTGGTATGTAACTCGATTATCGGAGCGTTTTGCTTAAGAAAATGTGGAAGCTGGTGACTGACTTGTGGGTACAATGCAACATCATAAGGATTGGACGCACGATACCCCTGAGCCTCTACGATTTCGGCTGCGCGTGCAAGCTGTTCAGGATTAATCAACAGGTCAATGTCGCTCATCCCGCGCAGTGAAATATCTTGATAAACGAACCTGGCTAGATGTACTCCTTTGAGCGCTATGACCGAAATTCCCGCAGAATTGAAAAGCTGCAGGAGTCTATGTAAGGTATGGTATATCAGTAGATTCTGGCTTATCTGCTTCAGACGAGTTGTGCGCAGTTGTTCAAGGACCGGTTCGGGAAGCTGGATAGCTCTGGCGAGTGGTATGAGAAGCCCAGCAACGTAAGACGTTAATCCATGCAATTGGGCTTGCTCGATAATAGCGGTCCATTGTTCCGCCTCGCCATACTGCCCCAGGCGCGCCAGCCTGGCGGCCGGATCGTCAAATCGCAGGCAGTTCAGCAGCAGATCGGTGGGAGTGGGGGAGAGGTCCAAGGGAGGAAACGCCCTTCCGTGCTCCGCCCTTCCGACATACACGGATCTGGCGGACAGCAGTATCGGGCTTGATTCTCACTGCGAGGTGGAGCGCTAAAACGCGCCTCCAGGCGGCAGCGTGCGCCTGGATCGGTTCGAGCGGTGCTTAAGGGTTTAACGAGTATACCGTAAACATGGGCGGACAGGCGACAAGATCGCCGATAAAATTGCAAAGCGGCGTAAATACTTTTAATCCCGCCTGCAGCTTATTTCTCCGGATGGTTAGACTCGGGTGCGAAACTGCTCAGAGCACATTATACTCCAGGTTTAGTCAGCCGGAACATATTTTGGCATATTTGTCAGGAATTCGTGCAAAATCATTGCTGCTACAATTTGTTTTGCCCCGCCTGCTCCCGGTTCGTGGCCCTCAGACCCGTGTTTTGCGGTAAACTCTCGCTATGCCGCGCTCCATTCTCTTAGTTGATGACGACGCCTTGATGCGCCGCAGCCTGGCCTTCCACCTGGAGCAGGCTGGCTACCGCGTCCATCCGGCGGCCAGCGCCGAGGAAGCCCTGGCGGTCGCCCAGGGCCAGTCCTTCGACCTGGCTCTGCTGGATATCGGCCTGCCCGGCATGGACGGGCTGGACCTGCTGCGCCGCCTGAAGGCCGCCTACGACCTGCCGGTGATCTTTGTCACCGCCCGCCGGCGCGAGCTGGACGAGGTGGTCGGGTTGGAGCTGGGCGCCGACGACTACATCGCCAAGCCGTTTGACGTGGATGTGCTGCTGGCGCACGTCAAGGCGGTGCTGCGCCGGGCGGGCGCCGCTCCCCAGACCGAGAAGCCCTCCGAGCGCCTGCGCGCCGGCGACCTGGAGATCGACCCCGGGGCGCACACCGTCACGCTGGGTGGGCGGGTGGTGGACCTGACCCGCCGGGAGTTCGACCTGCTGCTGGCGCTGGCGTCGCAGCCCAACCAGGTGCTGCCGGCCGACGAACTGGTGGCGCGCGTCTGGGGCGCAGAGTTCGCCGGGCAGCCGCAGGTGCTGTACGTACACATTCGCTGGCTGCGCCAGAAGCTGGAAGCCGATCCCAACCGCCCACAGCGCATCCTGACCGTGCGCGGCGTGGGCTACAAGCTCATCCCCCAAGACCATGTTTAATTCCCTGCGCAACCGCCTGGTGTTGAGCCATATCCTGCCGGTGCTGCTGATCATCCCGCTGATGGGCGCAGCGCTGGGGTACGTAGTCGAGACGCGCCTGCTGCTGCCGATGGTCTACCAGAACCTGGGGCAAGACGCCACGCTGGTGGCGCAGATCACGCGCGCCCAGCCGGCCTTCTGGCAGCAGCGCGGCGCCGCCCAGGCGCTGGTGGACGGCATCGACCCGTACCTGAGCGGCGCGGTGTCGTTCATCACCCTGGACGGGCGCGTGCTGGCCTCCAGCGGCTCGGCCGCCGGCGGGGTGATGGAACAGCAGGTGGAACTGCCCGACCTGCGCGGTCTACGCCCGGGGGAAGTGGTGGCGCTGCAAAACGGGGCCTTTGCCGACGCCTTCGCCCCCGTCTTCGACCCGTACGGGC
>JBJSYW010000388.1:0-5718 GCA_046089985.1 Chloroflexota bacterium | reverse complement strand
CATGGGCGGTCATGGCGATCACCGGCAGATAGGCCCGCCCGGGGCGCGGCAAGCGGCGCAGGTGCAGCGTGGTCTGGTAACCGTCCATCCCGGGCATCTGGATATCCATTAAAACCACATCATACATCTCCTGGCGCGCCATTTCCAGCGCCTGCTCGCCGCTGCCGGCGACCGTGGTGCGCATACCAAATTCCTCCAGCAGGGAAACAGCCACCATCTGGTTGATCAAGTTGTCTTCCACCACCAGCACCGACCGGCCTTGCAGGCTCTCGATCACCCCGGCTGACAGCTTGCGCCGTTCCTGCGTGTCCTGTGCAGCCGGCTGCGCCTGGCAGCCCAGCCAGATCGAGAAGCTGAAGCACGAACCGGCGCCCACCTGGCTCTCCACCTGGATTTCGCCGCCCATCATCTTCACCAGGCGCCGGCTGATGGTCAGCCCCAGCCTGGTACCGCCGTACTTGCGGCTGGTCGAGCTGTCGGCCTGGCTGAAAGCCTGGAACAGCTGCCCAATCTGCGCCTCGCTCAGGCCGATCCCGGTGTCGCGCACGCCGAAGCACAGCCGCGCCTCGCGCGGGCCGCGTTCCACCAGCTCAACCCGCACCTCCACCTGGCCGCGCTCGGTGAACTTGACCGCGTTGCTGACCAGGTTCAGCAGCACCTGGCTCAGGCGGTGCGGATCGCCGATTAACAGCCGCGGCGCGGCCGGGTCGCGGTTCAGCTGCAAATCCAGGCCTTTCTCCTCAACCCGGTATGCCACCAGGTCGACCAGGTCATGCAGCAGGTCATCCAGGTTAAATTCGACTGCTTCCAGGTCCATCTTACCCGCCTCAATCTTCGAAAAGTCCAGGATATCGTTAATCGTTGCCAGCAGGATCTGGCCGGACAGCTGGATGTGGTTCAGGTACTGGCGCTGTTTCTCACTCAGCTCGGTCTTCAATGCCAGCTGAGTCAGCCCTAAAACCCCGTTCAACGGGGTGCGGATCTCATGGCTCATCACCGCCAGGAAATCGCTCTTGGCCCGGCTGGCGGCCTCGGCCTGCTCTTTAGCCACCACCAGCTCAGCGGTGCGCTCGCGGATCACGTCTTCCAGGTGGGCACGGTGCTCAACCAGCGCCTGCTCCGACTGCTTGCGCTCGGTGATGTCCACCACTGAGACGATCACTCGCTCCAGGGTGTCTTCGAAACCGGATACGGCAGCCCAGTTCAGGCTGATGTTGATCCGCCGGCCGTCCAGGGTGCAATTGACCCCCTCCCAACTGAAGCGCCGCCGGCTCTCAGCAATGTAGACCAGTTCGATCTCTGGCTGCTGCTCGTACTCGTCCACCAGGAAGTGCGACAGGCTGCGCATAAACTCGTCTTTACTGGAAGCGCCATACAGCTCCAGCGTGGCCCGGTTGACATCCAGCACCTGGATCAGGTTCATACACTCCAGCACAACTTGCGGATTGGCCGCCAGGTAGGCGCGAAAATCGCTCACCCCCTGGCGCTTCAGCTCATCGATGCGCGCCTTAACCATCGAGAAGTCTTCCTCCCACAACGACACCGGCGATACCTCGAACAGGTTGTGGTAGCGGCGTTCGGTCTGGCGCAGCGCGGCTTCGGCCTGGGTGCGCTCGTGCAGCTCGGTCTGCACGGTCTGGTAGAGTTGGGCGTTATCCAGCGCCACCGCCACCAGGTCGGCCAGAGTCTCCAACGCAGCCACATCCAACGCGCTGAAAGCATCCGGCTGAGGGCTTTGTACGTCCAGCACGCCCAGGATGCGCTCCCCGGCCTTCAACGGCAGGCACAATTCAGCCCGGGTGGGGATCAGATCCGGGAAGGGGTTCACGTAATGCGGATCATCCTCCACCCGGTTCGCCAGGCACAGCGCGCCCTGCTGGGCGGCCCGCCCCACCAGGCCTTCACCCAGGCGCAGGCGGTAAGCCGCCGGGACAATCCCCGCCAGCCAGCCGGCGCTGGCCTGCAGCACCAGGTCGCCGCCGCGGGCGTCCAGCACAAACAGCGCCACATGCTGGTAGCCGAAGGCATCGTGCATCTGGTTGGCGGCGATATCCAGCACCGCCTGGATATCCAGCACACTGACCACCTTCTTGCCGACCTCGTTAATTAACGCCAGCTGGGCGGCACGCTTGTGCTGCTCTTTCTCGGCCTGGCGCTGCTCGGTGATATTGATTATGTTGGTCATCATGTACAGCGGACGGCCCTGTTCGTCCCGGCGCAGCGAGGCGCTCACTTCCGCCCAAACCGGCGTGCCGTCTTTGTGCAGATAGCGCTTGATGAAGCGCGTCGAAAGCTTGCGCCCGCTCATCAGGTCGGCGACTTCCCGGCGTGAGTCTTCCAGGTCGTCCGGGTGGGTCAGCGACTGCCAGGTGTGCTGCTGCAGTTCCTGCACCGTATACCCCAGCATCTCGCAGAAGGCCGTATTGACGTAAATTTTCCCATCCGGCTGGGTGATCGACTTGCCGACCACGGTATGCTCGAAGACATAGCGGAACATCTCGTTGCTTTCCACCAGCTGGTCTTCAGCCACCTTGCGGCGGGTGATGTCTTCGTGCTTGATCACGACCCGCGTACGGCCGGAGCGCGTGAAACGCGTCGCCAGGCAGGTGAACCAACGCGGTTGATCCGGGCTGTGGCAGGCGTATTCCAGCGCAAACGTGTCCCGTTCGCCGCTCAGCACGGCCTGGATGCCCTGCGCCGCCTGCTCGGCTTGCTCGCGGTCCGGTCCGCAGACCGCCGCGCACACCGCCAGGTAATCCACCCCCCCCGACACCTTCTGCGGGTCTGCTCCGTTTTGCTCGGCGAAGTGTCGCCAGGCCCGGTTCACCGCAAGGATCACCCCGCGCTCATCCAGGATGGCGATATGCGAAGCCAGCGCGTCGAGGGCAGACTGGGCGAAGCGCTCGCAGGTGTTCATCGCCTGCCTGGCATAACCGGCCTGGATGGCCCGCCGGCGCTGCTTGAGCTGCAGCTGGCGCAGCACGGGCGGAAGCTCGCTTTGCGTCCGGCGTTTCGAGATGAACCGGTCAGCGCCTGCCAGACGTGCGTCCGCCTGGTAAGCCTCGTCATCGTGGATGGTGTGAATGATGATGAACGTGTCAGGATAGTGCAGCCGGATCTGGCGGGCGGCCTCGATGCCATTGATCCCCGGCAGCCCGACATCCAGGATGACCACCTGCGGGCGTTCCTGGTCGATCAGCGCCAGCGCTTCTTCTCCGCTGGCCGCGTCGAGAAATTGGATCGCTTCGAACTCCGCCTGCAGCCAGCTGCACAGCATGGTCCGCACCGGTTCATGGTCGTCAACCACCATCCATTTTGCTGCGTGCATCGTTTTTTCGCCTCATCAGAAGGTGTAACCGTCTTGAGGCCAGTTTAACGGACGCCAGGCGCAGCGCCTGTCCGTAAAGGTACGCCAACCGGATGTGGATTGTACGCGATTTTTGACTGTGGTTAACCGGGAGAGATCAGCCCGTTAGCGATCGCAAAGCGCACCAGGCTGGGCAGGTCGTGCAGGTCCAGCTTCGCCATCACCCGCGAGCGGTAGGTCTCAACGGTGCGCGGCGAGAGCGCCAGCCGGGCGCCGATCTCGGCGGACGAACGGCCTTCGGCCACCAGCTGCAGCACCTGGCGCTCGCGCTCGCTGAGCGCATCCAACGGGCTGCGCGCCGGGCGCGCCGCCTGCTGCAGGTACTGGTCCAGCACCTGGTCGGCGATGCGCTGGGTCATATAGCGCCGTCCGGCATGGGCGGCAGCCACCGCCGCCGCCAGTTCCTCGCCGGCCGATTCCTTGAGCAGGTAGCCCAACACCCCGGCCCGGAAAGCCCGGTGGATGTGTTCGCCGGTGGCATACATGGAGAGGATCACCACCCGGGTGGACGGGCACTGCTGGTGGATCATCTCGGCCGCGTCGATACCGTTCAACTCCGGCATGGCGATATCCAGCACCGCCACATCCGGCTTGAGCAGCAGCGTTTTGGCCACCGCCTCCCGCCCATTGGCCACACTGGCTACCACCTTGAACTGCCCATCGTTCTCCAACAGCGCGCGCAGCCCCTCACGCACCAGTGTGTGATCGTCGGCCAGCAGGACATGGATCATGCTGCTCACCTGGGCGCCTTGACGGTGATGGTTGTACCGCCGCCAGCGCGGCTGTGGATGTCCAGGTTTGCATCAATCAGACCGGCGCGCTCACGCATGGTCGATAGTCCCCAATGTGCGTACCCGCCGGCCTCGCCGCCAGGCTCCTGGGGATCGAACCCCACCCCGTCATCCTGGATCGTCAGGCAAACTTCGGCCTGGCTGCCGTCCAGTGTGATCCAGGCCTGGCTTGCCGAGGCATGCTTGACGGTATTGATCAGCGCCTCCTGGGCGATGCGAAAGAGCGAGATGCTCAGCAGCAGCGGCAGGCGCGGCGGCAGCAGGTCACCCTGCACCTCCACATGCAGCCCGGTCTGACGGTTGATCCGCCCGCCATACCAGCGCAGCGCCGCACCCAGGCCATAATCCTGCAGAACCGGCGGGTGCAGTTCGGCCATCACATCCCGCACCTTATCGGTGATCTCGTCCACCAGCCCCAGCGGCGAAACGAAGCTGTCTGGCGCCACCGACCCGGGCTCGCGCTCTGCACGCGTGCGCAGCAGGTGCAGGTTCAAGCTCAGCGCAGTCAGGCTCTGGCCCACCTGGTCGTGCAGTTCTTTGGAAAGCGCCAGGCGTTCTATCTCCTGGGCCTCGGCCAGCCGGGCAGAAACCAGACGCAGCTGCTCCTGGGCCCGCTTGCGTTCGCTGATATCCAGCGCGATCACCTGCACCGCCGGTCGATCGCCCAGCCGGAACGGGGCGGCGGTCACTTCAACATCCACCACGCTTCCATCCATGCGCAGGTAGCGAACCTCCGTGGGGTACACGCTGGTGTCGCCCGCCAGCAGCTGCTCCACCCGGCTGAACGATTGATCCCGCTCTTCCGGATGCACCAACTCGCCGATCGGCCGGCCGATCAATTCGTCAACGCTGACAACGCCAAACAGGCGCGCTGCGGCAACGTTAGCGAAAACCAGCACGCCGTCCTGGTGCACGCCAATAGCGTACGGCGACTCCTCCACCAGCAGGCTGCTGACCAGCGCAGCGCGGTTGACCTGCTCGGGGTCGCGAATGATCATGCTGGTGCGCTTTTGCCCGGATCGATCGGTGAAGAGAGCGGTGGAGACTTCGCCATCAAACCGCCGCCCGCTGCTGCGCACGAAGGTCAGCTTGCCCATGAAAGCGCCGGTGCGGGCGCGCTGCTGCAAGGCTTCCTTCAGGCGCGGGTCGGTAACATCCACCAGACCGGTGCGGCCCAGGCGGCAGATCTCGGCCTCGCTGTACTCAAACATGCGGCAGGCAGCCGGGTTCGCCGCCAGGATCGAACCGTCGGGGGCGGTCAGCAGGATGGCGTCCAGGCTGCTGTCGAATAACAGGCGGAAGCGGTCCAGGTTGCCCAGCGACTCGGAGGCAATCTGCGCCTGCCGGCGCAGGTCGCGCAGCAGCAGCAGGCATACCAGGACGGCTGAGATCAATACAAAGAACAGACCCTTGTAAGTCTGGGCGCGGGTCAACAGATCTGGGGAGGCAATAAAGGCAGATAAGAGATGGTCGGAGCCGAAGATCCACAGCCCGCCGCAAATCAAGTAAATCAGCGCGGAGCGCAGCGCGATGTAAACCGGCGAATATTTCATGCAGCAG
>JBJSYW010000387.1:0-2822 GCA_046089985.1 Chloroflexota bacterium | reverse complement strand
GGAGCAGATCCGGCGCTTGCCGTTCACCACAGCGGACGAACTGCAGCAGGCCGGGATGGAGATGGTGTGCGTTTCACAGGCCGAGATTGCCAGGGTGGTCACGTTGGACACCTCTGGAACCACCGGCGCACCCAAGCGCCTGTACTTCACGCATGCCGACCAGGAGCTGACGGTCGATTTCTTCCAGCACGGTATGTCCACGTTCACCCGCCCGGGCCAGCGGGTGCTGGTGCTGCTGCCGTTCGAGCGCCCGGGCAGCGTGGGCGACCTGCTGGCCGCCGGGCTGCGCCGGATGCAGGCCGAGCCGGTGTTGTATGGCCCGGTGCGCGATCCGCAGCACACCCTGGCGCTGATCCAGGAGCACCGCATCGACGGGCTGGTGGGATCGCCGGCGCATGTCCTGGCCCTGGCGCGCGGTTCCACCCGCTGGCCGGGCGCGTGGCGGCCCGGTTGGGCGCTGCTGTCCATCGACCGGGTACCGGCGGCGGCGGCCGCGGCCATCGCGGATGCCTGGGGCTGCGCGGTGTACAACCATTATGGGATGACCGAGATGGGCCTGGGCGGCGGGGTGGACTGCCAGGCGCGCGCCGGTTATCACCTGCGCGAGGCGGACCTGTACGTGGAACTGATCGACCCGGCGAGCGGGGAGCCGGCGGCGCCCGGCGCGCCGGGGGAGGTGGTCTTTACCACGCTGACCCGCCAGGGCATGCCGCTGGTGCGCTACCGCACCGGCGACGAAAGCCGCTGGCTGGCACAGCCCTGCGCCTGCGGCACGCAGCTGCACACCCTGGCGCACGTCCAGCGCCGTCTGGCCGGCCAGGTGGACCTGCTGCCGGGCGGCGCGGCGCAGCCGGGGGAAGCCTGGGGCGCCGCCGCAGCGCGCCCGGCCGGGTCTGGGGCGGCGCGCCTGGGGATTGAAGACCTGGATGAAGCGCTATTTGCGCTGCCCGGGGTGCTGAATTTCTCAGCCGTGCTCAGCGGCGATCGGCGGCAGGCTCGGCTGGAGTTGGCATTGGAACTGCTGCCGGGGGCACCTGGCGACTGGCCCGCCCAGGCTGCCGCGGCGCTGGAGGAACTGCCCGCGCTGCAGGCGGCCCGCCGGGCCGGGCGGCTGGCGCTGCAGGTCACCGGACAGTCCTACCCCGGCCCGTTGGCCGGCAGCCTGGCCAAGCGAAAAATCGTGGACCGACGGAGATTAATCAATGCGTGAAGTTTGGACGGATGTAGAAACATGGCGCCGGGCGGGGATACCCACCGCCCTGGCGACGGTGATCCAGGTGAGCGGTTCATCGCTGCGCCCGCAGGGGGCCAGGATGGCGGTCAGCGCGGCCGGGGCGATCTCCGGTTCGGTCAGCGGCGGGTGCGTGGAGGGGGCGGTGTACGAGGAGGCCCAGGCTGTGCTGTGCAGCGGCCTGCCGCGCCGCCTGGCTTACGGCGTCTCCGACGCGGCGGCCTGGGAGGTGGGCCTGTCGTGCGGCGGGTCGATCCAGGTGTGGGTCGAATCGCTGGAGGCCGGGCCGTGGCAGGCGGTGCTGCCCGGGGTGCGCGAGTGCCTGGAGGGCGGGCGGCTGGCGGCGCTGGTGAGCGTAGTCGGCGGGCCGGCGGGCGGGCCGGGCGGGAAACTGCTGCTGCGCCCGGACGGCGACCCGCTGGGCGACCTGGGATCGGATGAATTGAACCGGGCGGCGGCGGGCTGCCTGCCGGCTGCCTGGGCGGCGCGCGATCCGCAGCTGCTGCGCCTGCCGGAAGCGCATGGTGGGACTGAACTCTACATTGAGTACATTGCCCCGCTGCCGCGGTTGGTGATCGTCGGCGCGGCGCACATTGCCATCCCACTGGTGACGCTGGCGCGCACGCTGGGTTTCCACACCAGCGTGGTGGATGCGCGCGCGGCGTTCGCCACCCGCGAGCGCTTCCCGCACGTGGATGAGTTAATCGTGGGTTGGCCGGCGGAGATTTTGAAGGGCCTGCGGTTGGACGCGGCGGCCTGCGTGGTGTGCCTTAGCCACGATGAGAAGCTTGACAACCCGGCCCTGCAAACCGCGTTGGAGAGCCCGGCCGGATATATCGGCGCGCTGGGGTCGCGCACGACGCATGCCCGGCGGCTGGAGGCGCTGCGTGAATGCGGGTTGAACGAGGCGCAGCTGCAGCGCATCCATGCCCCGGTGGGGTTAAAGCTGGGCGCGCGCACCCCGGAAGAGATCGCCCTGGCGATCCTGGCTGAGATCGTGGCGCTGCGCCACGCGGCGGTGTGAGCGGCGGGCTGCGGCGCGCTCAGTCGGACCAGGCCAGCCGGCCGGTTTCGGTCACCTCGTACCCGCCCAACTCCTGGATGACCCGGTGGGCCTCGGGCGTTGCCAGCCAGCGCTGCAGGCTTTGCATTGCCGGGCGCTCCCAAACCTTGTACGGCATGACCAGCTCGTAGCGTTCGGTGTTCAGGAAGATGAAATCCAGGCCGAAAGCCAGGGCGGCGGTCTGCACGCCCAGCCCGGCGCTGCCCTGGCCTTTGGCGATCGAAGCGGCGACTTCGGAATGGGTGCGGCGCTCGTCGGGGTAGCCGGCGATGTCCTGCGGGTGGATGCCCAGCCGGCGCAGCTGCACATCCAACCAGACGCGCGTGCCCGAGCCGGGCTGGCGGTTGACAAAGGTCACCCCGGGGCGGGCCAGGTCTTCCAGACGGGTGATCTGCTGCGGGTTGCCGGGCGGCACGATCAGGCCGATGCGGCGGTGGGCCAGGGTCAGCAGGGCCATGCGCTGCCCGGGGAACAGCCGGCGCACAAAGGGCAGATTGTAGGCGTCGCTCTCGGCGTCCCACAGGTGGC
>JBJSYW010000386.1:0-3933 GCA_046089985.1 Chloroflexota bacterium | reverse complement strand
CCGGCTGCCAGGGCGGGGGTGAAGCTGGGCGCGCTGATGGTAATCGCCGCCGAGCCGCGCGGGCTGCGGGTGTAGAAGTCATCGCCCTGGCAGGACCACACCTGCGCGCTGCGCAGCAGCGATGCGCACCCTGTGTGCTGGGGCGTCAGCTTGGCCGGCGACAACCGCCTGGCCGCGCCCGCCCTGGCCTTCACCCGCATCAGCGCCGGCAGCCGCTTCACCTGCGGCATCCAGTCCGGCGGCAGCCTGTCCTGCTGGGGCAGCGGGCCGGGGGCCACCCCGCCCACCGGGACGTTCCAGGCCCTCTCGGCCGGGAACGAGTTTGCCTGCGGGATCACCACCGGCGGGGCGCTGGACTGCTGGGGAACCCGGCCGGCCGGCGTGCCCGATTACCTCTCCGGGCACTTCACCCGCGTCGCCGCCGGGTATGACCACGCCTGCGCGCTGGACGGCGACAACCACCTGCAGTGCTGGGGCGCCAACGACAGCGACCAGGCCCCGGCGCTCTCCTTCTCTCCGCTGGTCTTCCCCTCGCTGGACCTGGGCCAGGCGGCCGATACGCAGTTGCAGATCAGCGGCGGGCGCGAAGACGCCTACCGCTTCTACGACAGCGGCGGCCTGCCGCCCGGGCTGGATATCGACGACACGTCCGGTCATTACAGCGGCGTAACCACCCAGGCCGGATCGTACACCTTCCCGGTGACCGTCACCGAGCAAACCCTCAGCCAGGCCCTGGTGGCCGTTCGCAGCTATACGCAAATTGTGCGTTCGCCGGTGACGATCAACGTACTAAAAGTCAAACCGCTGGTGCGCCGCGCCGTGCTCCCCGGCCCCGGCGCGCCCCCGATGGCCGGCGAGCCGCTGCAGATCAGCTTCGCCATCACCGAAACCCCCGGGACGAAACTGCGCCTGTTGGGCCTGTTCCCCAGCGGCACACTGACCGTCACCGCCGGGCAGGTCACCGGCAGCCCGGCCGCCTTCACCAGCGAAGCCAGCTGCAGCGCCGCCCTGGTCAACGGGCACGGGCAGTGCGTGGTGTACCTGCCCGCCGCCGGCGAGAAACAACTGGAGCTGGCCTATTCCGGCGATACTTACTTCATCGAGGGCAATACGGCAGTCAACCGCTATCTGCTGCGGGTCGATCCCTTCCAGAAACCGGTCACGCTGCTCACCACCATAGATCGCAGCGTGCTGTACGACGCGGCCGGCGGAGTGCAGTGCGTTGGCAGCGGCTGCCCGGCCCTGCCGGCGAGCCCAGCCAACGGCGGCGTGTCCATCGACTATGCCATCGGGCCAACCGCCACCTGCCGGCTGACTACCCGCGGCGCGGCGGCCTGCACCGGCCTGGTCGTTCCCAGCAGCGGCAACTACGGCTTTGTGGCCATCACCACCGGCTGGGACCATGCCTGCGCGCTGCGCTACGATGGCAGCCTGGCCTGCTGGGGCAGCAACGCCGACGGCAAGGCCAACCCGCCGGGCGGCGTCTACCAGGCGGTCAGCGCCGGGCGCTACCACACCTGCGCCATCGCCGCCAACGGCACGCTGGCCTGTTGGGGCGCCGTTCCGGGCAGCCCGCCCGCGGCGGTGGCCGGCGGCCCGGACGGGCAGTTGTTCGCTGCGCTCAGCGCCGGCGAGAGTCACTCCTGCGCGCGGCGCAATGACGGCAGCCTGGCCTGCTGGGGTGAAAACGGCTCCGGCCAGAGCACCCCGCCCACCGGTGAGTTCAGCCAGGTGGCCGTGGGCGCATCGCACACCTGCGCCCTGGGCAGCGACAACCGGATCGTCTGCTGGGGCGCCGATAGCGCCGGGCAAAGCCCGGCGCCCTACGGGCTGTTCACAACCCTGGCAGCCTTTGGGAACCACGCCTGCGCCCTGCGCAGCGCAGTGGGCAGCGGCAGCCCGCTGCTGACCTGCTGGGGCGACAACACCGCCGGGCAGGCCCCGCGCATCCAGATCAGCAGCCTGGACCGGCCGTCTGTCCCCGCGCTGCAGTACTTCGAACACTTCTTTAACCCGGCCGGCGGGACGCAGCCCTACCAGGTCGAACTGCCCGCCGGCATCCTGCCGCAGGGGGTTCGCTTCAGCCTGGATCTGGGCCCGGCCGGGGTGGTGCTGTATGGCACACCGCGCCGCCCGCAGGTCTACCCATTCAGGCTGTTCTGGCAAGATAGCAGCCCAATCCCGCTGGCGCTTGAACAGCCCTACACGCTGACTGTCACCGGCGCAGAGCTGGGCGTAGCCATCAGCAGTTCCTACCCGAGCGGCGCGCTGTGGGGCTCGCCGCTGACCTTCCACTACGACCTGGACAACAGCGCCGCGCTGGAGGTGCCCACCGCCGCGCTGACCGTCACGCTGCCCGCCGGCCTGGCGAACGTGAGCTTCAGCGGGCTGCCGGCCTGCAGCCAGACCGGGCTGCAGATCGTCTGCGATCTGTCCGGCTTTAGCGGCGGCGGCAGCCAGGCGCTGGAGGTGACCGGGGTGGTCACCGCCCCGGTGGGCAGCGTGCTGACCACTACAGCCGTGATCCAGCCGCAGGCGGACGGCTGGCCCGAGTTGCAAACCGCCGACAACACCGCCCGGCTGGGGCTGGGCGTGGCGCTGCGCAGCCAGGTCTTCAACGATACCTTCACGCCAGTCGCGCTGGACCCGGGCTGGTCGAGCGGAGAACGCATCACCACCACCAAAGGCCCGATCTACCTGGGAACGTTCACCGCCGATGACAGCCTGCGCCTGACGCTGGACGGCCTGCCGCCGCACAAGCGCGTCACGCTGTTGTTTGATGTGCTGGTGATCGGGGCGTGGCCGGGCAGCGCCGAGGTGGCCCCGAGCGTCAATGCGCTGTGGAGCTTTGGGCAGTTCGGCGAGCCGCCGCTGCTCACCACCACCTTCTGCGCCGCCGCCGGGTGCACCCAGGCGTTCCCGTTCGCCTTCCCCCTGCAGACCTACCCCGGGCTGACCGCCGCCGCCGGGCAGGACGAGCTGGGCCTGGAGACGCTGCACGACGCGCGCTACTCGATCAGCCGGCGCTTCGCCCACAGCAGCCCGCTGCTGGACCTGCTCTTCGCCTCCTTCAACCTGCCCGCCGGCGCGCAGTGGGGCATCGACAACGTCCAGGTGTGGGTCGACCAGCAGCTGCCGGAGCTGTTCCTGCCGCTGCTGGCGCGGCCTTAAGGCATCTCTGGCCAATCCAACGCCAGGCGGGCGGCCAACCCTCTGACCGCCCGCCCGGCGTCAATTGTCAGCACAGCGCGGTCAGCGGTAGAGCTGCATTTGCTCGATCAGCTGCAGCACCGGGCCGGACAGAAAATAGCGATAGCTGCGCCGTTCGCGGATGCGCCGGCGGATATCCGACGAGGCGATCTCCAGCATCGGCGCGTCGACAAAGCGCAGCTTGGCCTGCAAACCAGGCAGCTGCGCTTCCAGCGCCTCCAGCTCGATCACTTCGCCCGCCCGGCACATCACGCCCACCTGGTCCGCCTGGGCCAGGAACTCGCCCGGGGCATGCCAGCCGGGCAGGTCGGCCAGCGAATCGCCGCCCATCAGGTAAACCAGCGCTGCGCCGGGGTAGCGGGCGCGCAAAAAACGCAGCGTATCCACCGCATAATGCGGCGGCGGACGGTCGATATCGACGCGCGACAACTCGAAAGCCGGGTTGTCTTGCACAGCGGCCTGCAGCAGGCGCAGGCGCAGCGCCAGTGGTGAAACCGGCCGGTCGGCCTTGTGCGGCGGGCTGGGGGTCAGCACCCACAGCACCCGCGCCAGGTTCAGCTGGTCGCAGGCTTCGGCCGCCAGCGCCAGGTGGCCCAGGTGCGGCGGGTCAAAGGTGCCGCCGAACACCCCCAGCCGCAGGCGGCTGCCCGCCGGTGCAGCGGCTGAGCCGCCGGACGGGTCAAGATCAGCCGGCTCAGGCCCGGCCGGTTCAGGGCCGGCCGG
>JBJSYW010000385.1:0-7649 GCA_046089985.1 Chloroflexota bacterium | reverse complement strand
TCTTCAGGGGTCAGTTCTTTTTCGCCCTTGGGCGAGATCTTGCCTACCAGAATGTCGTTCGGGCCGACTTCGGCGCCGATGCGGATGATGCCGTGGTCGTCCAGGTCTTTGATGGCGTCATCGCCTACGTTGGGGATGTCGCGGGTGATTTCTTCCGGACCCAGGCGAGTGTCGCGCGATTCAACTTCGTACTTCTCGATGTGCACCGAGGTGAAGGCGTCGTCTTCAACCAGCTTTTCGGAGATCAGGATCGCGTCTTCGAAGTTGCCGCCTTCCCAGGAGAGGAAGGCCACCACCACGTTCTGCCCCAGCGCCAGCTGACCGGATTCAGTGGACGACGAGTCGGCCACCACATCGCCGCGCTTGACGCGCTGGCCCTTGACCACCGCCGGGCGCTGGTCAATGCAGGTGCTCTGGTTGGAGCGCTGGTACTTGCGCATGTTATAGGTGCGCAGGTTGCCTTCGGTCAGGCGCAGTGTAACGCTGCGACCGGTGACCGAGACCACTTCGCCGTCTTCCTCAGCCAACACCACCTGGCCCGAGTCGACCGCAGCGTTGTATTCCATGCCGGTCGAAACCTGCGGCACGTCGGGGCGCAGCAGCGGCACAGCCTGGGCCTGCATGTTCGAGCCCATCAGGGCCCGGTTGGCGTCGTCGTGCTCAAGGAAGGGGATCAGCGCGGCCGAGATGCCGACGATCTGGTGCGGGGCCACGTCCATGTATTCCAACTGGGTGGCAGCCGAGAAGATGAAGCTGGAGTGATAGCGGCTGGAAACGCGCGCGCGCATGAACTCGTTGTACTCGTTCAGCGGGGTGTTCGCCTGGGCGATCCCGTAGCGGTCTTCCGCATCGGCCAAAAGGTACTCGGTCTCGGTGGTGACAAACGGCACCACCTGCACGTCGCCGGTCTTGACCCGGGCGATCACTGCAGCCAGTTCGGGGGTGATGCGCTCGCTCTCGCGGGCCACCACTTCGCCGGTAGACGGGTCGCTGATATTTTCACGCAGCAGCCGGCCGACCAGGCGCTCATCATTAACCGGCAGGACCTTGCGGACCTTGCGGTAGGGGGTTTCGATAAAGCCGTACTCGTTGACCCGGGCGAAAGACGCCAGGCGGCCGATCAGGCCGATGTTTGGACCTTCCGGGGTTTCAATCGGGCAGATGCGGCCGTAGTGCGAGTGGTGCACGTCACGCACGTCAAAGCCGGCGCGCTCACGGCGCAGACCGCCGGGACCAAGCGCCGATAGGGTGCGCTTGTGGCGCAGCTCGGCCAGCGGGTTGGTCTGGTCCATAAACTGCGACAGCTGGCTGGAGCCAAAGAACTCGCGCAGGGCAGCTACCACCGGGCGGATGTTGATCAGCGTGATGGGCGAGATCTCGTCCTGGTCACGGATCGACATGCGCTCTTTGATGACGCGCTCCATGCGGCGCAGGCCCACGCGCAGCTTGTTCTGGATCAGCTCGCCGACGGTCTTGGCGCGGCGGTTGCCCAGGTGATCGATATCGTCCGGGTCAACCACGCCGTTATTGATCGTGATCATGCGGCGCAGCAGGCGGATGATATCCCAGCGGGTGACCATGCGGTGAGTGACCGGGACGTGCTCATACAGGTCCAGCTTCTGGTTGAGCTTGTAGCGGCCGACGCGCTCCAGGTCGTAATGGCGCTGGTCGAACAGCTGCTCTTCCAGGAAATCCTTGGCGTTCTCAAGGGTGGCAGGGTCGCCGGGACGCATGCGCTTGAAGAACTCCAACAGGGCGGCCTGGGCGATGGTCAGCCCGTGAGACAGGTCCCACTCCGGCTCCTGGTAGAGGGTGGAAGCGATGAACATGCGATCGGGGTTGTTATCGACGTCGCCGAACAGCTCGAGCAGTTCTTCATCGCTGCCGGTCACCAGCGGGGATGGGCCTTCGGAGCCGTCGTCGATGGCAGCCAGGGCGCGCAGGAAAATGGTCACCGGCACGGTGCGCTTGCGGTTGAAGCGCAGGGTCAGGTAATCGCTCTTGCGGGTCTCGAACTCCATCCAGGCGCCGCGGTCGGGGATCAGCTTGGCCATCGCCAGGCGGCGACCGGTGGAGCGGTCGATGGGGGCTTCGAAGTAAACCCCGGGCGAGCGGATCAACTGCGAGACGACCACGCGCTCGGTGCCATTGATGATGAAAGTGCCTTTTTCAGACATCTCGGGGAAATCGCCCAGGAAGATGTCCTGTTTTTTCGGTTCGGGGATTTCAGGGCCGGCTAACAGCACAGAAACGTACAGCGGGCTGGCGTAGGTCAGGTCACGTTCGACGCATTCTTCGATACTGTGCTTCGGCTCGCCAAACCAGTAGGTCAGGCCCCACTCCTGCGACTCTTTGGTGCGGGAGGGGAAGTACAGCTTCATGCCTTTGTTATATGATTCAATCGGTGACAGCTCGTGGAACAGATCTGCCAGGCCTTCTTTTTTAAGCCGCTCGAACGACTCGAGCTGGACTTCAATCAAGGTCGGCAGGGGAAGTTTGACATCAATTCGGGCGTAGGTCTTGCTCGGGAGAGCGGTTGCCATGCGGTTACTCCTCAAAAGCTAATGAACAGATTCCCGACCATACTGCGGAAATGCAAACCGTAATTATACCAAAACGGGTCGATAATTCAAGCGAATGAAGGAGAGATTAGATTAGACTACTCTAAGATTAAATTCAGATGAGAGTTTTTAATTGTGTTAGAATGTCCGCATGACCGATCAAAATGAGCCAATTAAGACCCGCGCCGGGTTCGTAGCGGTGATGGGCAAACCCAACGTGGGCAAGTCAACCCTGATCAACGCCCTGCTGGGGCAAAAAGTGGCCGCGGTATCGCCGCGCCCGCAAACGACGCGCAAGCGCCAGATGGGCATCCTGACGCTGCCCGCCACTGCCGAGCGGCCGGAAACCCAGGCGGTGTTCGTCGATACGCCGGGGGTGCACAAGCCGCGCCACAAACTGGGCGAACTGATGAACCAGGAGGCCGCCCGTACGCTGGAGGACAGCGACGCGATCCTGCTGGTGGTGGACGCCAGCCAACCGCCCGACGAAGAAGACGGGCTGCTGTTCGAACTGCTGGGCCGGTTGAAACGCCGCCGCCCGGTGGTGCTGGCGCTGAACAAGAAAGACCTGCTGGACGACGAGGCCTTTGCGGCCCACCAACAGGCTTTCCTGGAGGGCGTGCCCAACGCCGAGCCGGCCCCCATCTCGGCCCGCAACGGCGAGGGGCTGGAGGGGCTGCTGGCGCGGTTGACCGATCACCTGCAGACCCGCGAGCTGTTCTTCCCCGAAGACCAAGTGACCGACCTGTACGAGCGCGAGATCGCCGCCGACCTGATCCGCGAGGCTGCCCTGCTGCTGCTGCGCGACGAAGTGCCGCACGGGATCGCCGTGCGGATCGACCAGTTCACCGAGCGCGGCGAGGAGGGGGCGTATATTGAAGCCACGATCTTTGTCGAGCGCGATTCACACAAGGGGATCGTGATCGGGCAGGGCGGGCAGATGCTGAAGAAGATCGGCAGCGTGGCCCGCCAGCAAATCGAGCAGATGAGCGCGCGTAAGATCTTCCTGCAGCTCAAGGTCAAGGTACGCAAAAACTGGCGCGACGACGAGAAGACCCTGCGGTCTTTCGGATACTAAGCTATGCCATACTTCTTCTTCTATCTGGCGATCGGGCTGGGGGTGCTGGACTGGATCGCAGTCGCCCGCGGTTGGAGGCGCGTGAGCTTTGCCGCCAAACCGGGTGTGATCGCCGCGCTGATCCTGTTCTGCGTGGTGAACGGCGGGCTGCAAGACACCGGCGCGCCCGGCACAGCGCTGATCTGGTTTATCGGCGGGCTGCTGGCTTCGATGCTGGGGGATATCCTGTTGATGCTGCCGCGCGAGCAGTTCACCGGCGGGCTGCTGGCTTTCCTGGCTGCCCACGTGTTGTACATCCTGGGGTTCAACCCGCTGATGCCGCTGGTGAAACACAGCGTCTGGGTGGCGGCGCTGCTGGTGGGGTTGGCGGTGCTGGCCGAAGCGCCCTTCCTGCAGCGCATCTTCAGCGCCCTGGCGCGCAGCGGGCAAAACCGGCTGCGCCTGCCGCTGCTGGCCTACAACCTGGCACTGGTGCTGATGCTGGTCTCGGCGCTGTTCACCCTGTTAAACGAACGCTGGGCGGCCCCCAACGCGCTGGCGGCGGCGCTGGGCGCGTGCCTGTTCTTCCTGTCCGACTCACTGCTGGCCTGGAACCGCTTCGTTGCGCCGCTGTCGAACGGGCATTTGAAGGTACGCATCACCTACCACCTGGCGCAGTATCTGATCACGCTGGGCGCGGCGCTGCACTTCCTGAAGAACTGAGCCGCAGCCGCGCAGCCATCATCCACAAATAGAAACCGGGCCGGCTGCCTCGTAGGGCGACCCGCCCGGTTGATTTCAGGTTCAGGTTACAGCGGCTGATGGGGGTCCGCAGGCGGCTGCGGGCGCGGGCCGGGCAGCGGCTCATCAGGGAAAACCGCGGCTCCCGGCGGTGGGGGCGCGAAGACCTCCGCCCCACCCGGCTCAGCCGGCGCCACAGCCCGCCCGGCTGTGCCCGGCACAAACAGGACCGGACCTTCCGGCTCCTGGGTGCCCAGGCGGGTGATCAGCGCTGCGCCCAGGCCGACCGAGCCGACCACCGCCGGCGCGATCCAACCGATGCACGGAACCGCCCCAATCACGCTGGTCAGCAGCACCAGCACGAAGGTGCCCAGCGCCGCAGCCACCCCGGGCGCCCAATCTACCTTGAACATCTCGATAATGCGCCGGCCCAGCTCAATCCCCAGGGCAATCACGCCCAGCGCCCAACCGGCAGCCAGCAGCGCCATGCCCAGCAGGCTGATCGGCAAACCGCAGATGGTGATCGCCAGCAGCACCAGCACCAGCGGGACGATCAGCAGGGTCACGCAGCCCAGCCCGCCGGCTTCCGCCGGACGCTGGATGATGGCGTGCGCCGTGCGCTCCACATGGCGGGGGGCCAGCAGCGTCACCACCAGGGCCAGCACACCCATCGCCAGCGACAGGAAGACCCACCACACCCCGCGCAGCACCAGGTTTAACCCGGCCGAGACCGGCCCGGAGAGCGGGCTGTTGGGGCTGCTTTGCCAGTTGGGCAGGTCCAGTTCGCCGGGCACGCTGAATGGGGCCGGCACATTGCGGTTGACGTCGCCGCCCACCTGGGCCCCGTCGGCCAGGTCCAGGCTGCCGCCCGAGACGCTGACATCACCGCCCACCGAAGCCTGGTCGGCAATGCGGGCGTTGCCCCCCACCACGGTCACGCTGCCGTCAATGCGCCCATCGGCCTGCAGATTGCCGCCCAGCAGCACCAGGTCGCCGGTGACGGTGGAACCGTGCGCCAGCGCCACCGAGCCGCCCAGCACCAGCAAATCGCCGTCCAGCTTCTGGCCATCCGACAAAGTGCAGTTTCCACCCAGCACCAGCGATGAGCAGCTGCTCTGCGCCGGGGCAGCCGGGGCGAAGCCCACCAGGCCAAGCGCCAGGATCAATAACATCGTCATTGCAATTAGTTTTTTCATTCCATTACCCTCCGTGGGTTAGTGATCAGGCGAAACGAGACGACCCACAGCACACCCAGCTGGCACAGGATGCCCAGGGCGAAGACCCACACAATCATCGGCAGCACATCGAAGGCCGCCCGGGCCAGCGTAGCGAAGAACAATCCCACTTGCTGGGCAAAGTTGTAGAAGCCGATCATCTGGTAGATGCCCACCCACAGCGAGGCATCCAGGTTAGTCAGGTACGGCGCAGCCGCCCACAGCCCAAGCGCCAGCAGGGCCAGCAGCGCCGCCAGCCCCAGCCCCAGCGCCAACAAAGCCTGGCGGTGGTGGCGGAGCCGACGCTCGGCCAGTTGAACCTGCCAGCGGGCGGCGAAGCCGTCGGTCGGGGCCAGCTGCGGCGCCTGGCGCAGGCGCAGTTCCACCTGCCCCAGCGAGACCGCCAGCGCCTGGCAGCTCGCGCAGCTCTGCAGGTGGGCTTGCAGCCCGGCGCGCTGGTCGACGCTCAGGTGGTCCGGTTCTTCAAAGATCCAGTCTTCATACGGTGCGTGCGTCATGGCGCCATCCTTTCAAGCAATAACCGATCTGTATGCGCCCTGTGCTCGGCCGGGGGAACAGCCGCAGCAGCCGGCTGGCGGCCGGCGGGTTGGGCCGGCTCGCCGTCTGGGGTGCCCTGCTGCTGCCAGGTCTCGGCCATCAGGCGCCGGGCACGGTGCAGGCGGCTCTTGACCGCACTCAGGCTGAGCGAGAGCGATTGGCAGATCTCGTCATACGAGAAATCGTACCAGTAATACAACACCACGGCCGCCCGGTCGAGCGGGTCAAGCCGATCGAGCAGGCCGCGCACGCGCTGCTGCTCCTGTTTGCGGCTGAGCTGGGTTTCCATCCCCGGCCCTGGTTCGGGCAGGTCGGGCACGGGCAGTTCCTCGATCGCCACCACCGGGTGCCGGCGCTTGCGGGCCTGATCGATGCAGTAATGGGCGGCGATCGAAAGCAGCCAGGTCGAGAACGGGCGGCTGCGGTCGTAGCGGTTCAGGTTCTGGTAGGCGCGCAGAAAGGTCTCCTGAGCGGCATCCTCTGCGTCCTGGGCGTTGCCCGTCATGCGATAGCACAGGTTGAAGACCGGCCGCTGGTACGCTTCGACCAGCTCCGTAAACGCCTGTGGATCGCCCTGTAACGCCTTGCCAAGCCATACGGCTTCGTTGTTTACCACGCAAATGCTCCGGTTTCCAGCCAGGCCAGCGGCGGCGCATCCGGCGCCGTCCATTCCTGGCCACCCAGATTGGGTGGATGGTTCGTTTTACTACTAACTATACGCTGCAATTGCGGATAAGTTGCGCGAAACGCGGCCCGATTTTGGGCTAAAATTGATCCCAGCGTCAGGCGGCGCGCGGGGGAGAGCTTTGCCGCCAGGGATCATTATGCGAAACGTGCGTACACGCCTGTTAATTCTTCTGTTCCTGTTGGCCCTGCCGGCGGCCGGCGGCATATTCATCGCCAGTCCTGCCCTGGCTGCCCCGCCCGGGCAGGACGACAGCGCGCCGCGCTGCGGCGACGGCTCGGCCCCTGATTACGGGTTCACCTACGACCTGCTGCAGCCGCACTGGACGGTGGGCGGCGAGGACTATGTCTCCGAAGCCACCCTGGACCGGGTGGACCAGGTGCTGGACCGCCTGGACGGGCAGACCATCGTGCAGACGATGATCCTGTTCCTGCCGGCCGAGCGCGTGGGCAACCGGGTCAACTGTGCGGTGCACTTTTTGCGCTATATGCAGCTGGGCCAGCCGTCGGGGCCGCGCCGCGACAACGGTTTCGTCTTCCTGATCGTGGTGGAAGCGGAGAAGATCGACGTGCATTACGGGGTCGGGCTGGGCCTGCCGGCGCTGACCGCCCCCGAGCTGACCGGCCTGAACCGCCTGGCCGAAGCGACGTACCAATCGTCCGGCAGCCTGGACCAGGCGCTGCTCGACCTGGTGGATGCATATGACCAGACCGTGCGCGCCAAGTACGGGCCGCTGCAGACCGACGTCCCGGCCCGCCCCACCACCCGCCCGGCGGTAACGGTGGAGCCGCTGATCGACACCGGCGATATGCCCAACGACCCGCTCGGCTGGC
>JBJSYW010000384.1:0-4678 GCA_046089985.1 Chloroflexota bacterium | reverse complement strand
CCATGGACAGCAGCAGAGCTTCGCCCATGATCTCCACCCGGTCGGCTGTCATCAGCAGTTCGCGCACCGCGCCGGATTTGGCGCGTATTTTTATATCAGTGTGGGTCTTGCCTCGCGTCTGCAGATTCTGGATCATCGCCTCCCGCTGCGCCGGCTCCACCCACAGGTTCAGCGCGTAGGGCGTCTGTCCCAGCGCCTCCGCCCGGGTGTACCCGGTCATTTTTTCCCAGGCGGCGTTCACATCGACCAGAATGCTATCACTCAGCCGGGCGATTGAGATCGGCGCCGGGTTAGATTGGAAGATGGCCGAAAATCGCAGGTTGCTCTCTTGCAGCGCTTGCTTGGCCCGGTTTTGTTCGGTTATGTCCGCGGATATTCCACCGATGGCGTAGACCCGGTTATGGCTGTCCCGAATCGGGAACTTGATCGAATCATAGATATGAACACCATCGGTTTCCGGATTCTCTTCTCTGATCGCCAACGTCTGGCCGGTCTGCAGGACTTTCAGATCATTCTGGCGATGCTCCTGCGCCACGCTCACCGGCACGAACTCCTCCCGCCGCATCCCGTGGATCGCTTCGGCAGGTTTCCCGAACAAATCCGCCAATCTGGCATTGGCCAGCAGAAACCGGCCCTGCGGATCCGTCATATAAATCAACGATGAAGAACTATCGATAATCTGCTTCAAGCGGGACTCGGCAGCCTGCAGGGCTTCTTCTGCTAGCCTGCGTTCGGTGATATCGCAGGCAATCCCCTCGACCGCGGTCAGCTCGCCGGTTTCGTCGAAGATCCGCACCGTCCGCTGCTCAACCCACAGCAGCGCGCCATCCTTGCGCACCAGGCGCAGCACTGCCAGCCGGTCCGGTTCAACGCTGCCGCTCAAGATAGAATGCCACAGCGGCAGATCTTCCGGGTAAACCAGTTTTTCCCCCAGGTCGGGGTCAGCATAATACTCCGCCGGATGGTAACCGGTCATCGCCACCGCCGCCGGGCTGGCATAGGCAAATCCTCGTTCAGGCTTGAACTCATAGCGGTAGATCAGGTCGTTGGATTGTTCCGCCAGGCGCATAAATATCGCCGCGCTATCCGGATATATGGTTTTGGCCGGCTGGGCCGCCGGCTCGCCTGAGCTGCCGTTGAACAGGTCAAGGATGGTCTGGACCAGGGTATGGGTCATGCAGCTCTTGGGCACAAAAGCATCGGCCCCGGCCTGCAAGGATGCAGCCGAATATCCGCTCTCTTCCATGATCGACAGAATGATAATTTTGACCAGAGGAACCTGCTGCTTGAACTGCTGCACCAGCTTGATCCCCGACTGCGTCCCCAGGTTCAGATCCAACAAGATCACATCGGGCAGCAGCCGGCGCGCCTGCGCAAAGGCCGACAGCGCGTCGGTGGCAGTTCCGGCAACCTCAAAGGCGGTGAACAGGCGCAAATAATCGCCGGCGACATCCAGAAAATAGGGGCTGTCATCCACAAGCAAGATCCGTATGGGCGTCTTCATCTCATCCGTCTCCCTTAAGCCGGCTAACAGGTGCGCTAAGAGGTCTCTGGCAGAAGAAAGCTGCCTGAGGCAACGATATCAGAAAGCGGCGGCCTGTCCTATTCGTACACGTACGGTAATTGGCGTGGTTTTGCCCGGTATTCTCGCCCTAAGCTGTCGTCAGATCAGGCCGCGCCGCACGGCATATTTCACCAGCTCGGTTTGGGTCTTCAAACTCAGCTTTTTCATCAGGTTGCTGCGGTGCATCTCGACCGTGCGCACGCTGAGCGAGAATTTTTCGGCGATCTGCGGGTTGCTGTACCCCTCGGCGGCGAGCGGCAGAATCTCGCACTCGCGCCGGGTCAGCGTTTCGTAGGCATCCTTCACCCGGGACTCTTCCACCCGGCGCAGATAGGCCTGGATCGCATGCTCGTTCAGGCTTGGGCTGAGATAGCGTACTCCCGCCAATACCTGGCGTATGGCATAGATCAGATCTTGAGCGGAACTGTTCTTCAACACGTAGCCAGACACGCCAGCTTGCAGCGCTTCGGCAAGATAACTTTCGGCGTCATACATCGAAAACACGATCACCCGGGTTTGCGGTGAAACGCGCTTTGCGCTGCGCGCCACCTCCAACCCCGAGAGGCCCGGCATCATCAGGTCCACAATCAATACATCCGGCTGGTATTTCTCCAGCAGGTTTAACGCCTCCACCCCGTCGCTGCTCTCGGCCAGCACATGGAAATCGGGCTGCGTCTCCAGCAGCAGGCGCAGCGCCTCGCTCAGCACCCGGTGATCGTCGGCCAGGATGATGCTGCTCATGGGGTTCGTATTTGCAGCGGAAGCTGGAAGAACTCGCGCGTGGCGCTGCCGGGAGCGGAGTCAATCTCGCTCTGCCCGCCAACCAGGCTCGCCCGTTCCTGCATACCCTTCAAGCCGCGGCTCATCGCCAGGGCGGTCTGAGGGTCAAACCCCTGTCCGTTGTCATCAATGTGGATGTCCAGGTGATCTTCCCGGGCATGCACCTCCAGCCGGATTTGCGTGGCGTGCGCATGGCGCGCCACGTTGGTAAATGCCTCCTGAATAATCCGGTAGGCCGTGGTTTCTATTTCAGAGGCAAAGCGCTTGCCCTCCACGCCGCTGTGCCGGAACACGACCTCGATCCCGGTTTGCTCCTGGTAGTGGTTGACATGCCAGATCAAAGCCGGGATCAGCCCCAGGTCATCCAGCATCGGCAGGCGCAGGTCCAGCGAGATGCGGCTGATCCGCTGCAGCAGATCGTCGGTGAGTTCCAGGGCCTGGCGGATCTTCTTATCGGCCGGTTCCGGCGGCATCTGCCGGGATACTTCCAACGTGATCTTCAACGCCGTCAGTATCTGGCCGATCTGGTCGTGCAGCTCGCGCCCGATTGCACGGCGCTCGGTTTCCTGCGTCTCGATCACACGCCGGGAAAGTTCCACCAGCTTGCCCTGGCTGGCGCGCAGCGATTCCTCGGCCTGCAGCCGCCTGGCGTTCGCCTGCAGCGCGGTCAGGGCGTAGGAAATATCGCCGCTGATCTGGTTGAGCAGGATTTCATTCTCTTCACCGAAAGCATACGCTCTTTCGGCATACACGGTCAGCGCGCCGATGACCCGGTCTGCCTCCTGAATGGGCACCGCCGCGGAAGACAGGTAGCCGCGCTGCAGCGCCAGTTTGCGGCGCTCCGCCGGGTTCGGATCCGCGGCCATATTCTCGCACACCACGCAGCGGTTCTCCCGGATGGCGGTGGCAGTGGGGCAGCAGGCTTCGCTTTCTTCCAAGTAGGCGATCGTAACGGCCTGCAGATACCCCTGCTCATCTCCATAGAACTGGACCGGGCGGACGATCGCGGCGGCTTCATCCACCAACCCGATCCAAGCCATGCGGTAGTTACCATGCTCAATCGCCACCCGGCAGACCCCCTGGAACAGCGCCTCCCGGTCGCCGGCGCGGACGATCACCTGGTCAATCTGGCTGATCGTCGCATACAGGCGGTTGAGGTTGACGATGCGCTCCTGGCTGCGCTTGCGTTCGGTGATATCCCAACCGAAACAGACTGCGCCGATCACCTCTCCAGCGCCGCTTCGAATGGGGGTAAACGAGTACTCCCGGTTCACGATCTCCCCCACCGTGTTCTGGAGCGCAATCTCCTCCCGGAAGGCCTCACCAGACAGAACCCGGGCGTAGCGGGCATTCCATGCTGCCAGCGCGTCGACAGGCAGCCAGGCCGGCGGTAAACGATCCCCCAGATGGATTGCGTGCCCCAGGATCTCCGCCCTGCTCTCGTAACAGGCGGTATTGGCGGTCGTCAGGCGCCGGTCGATATCGATTGACCAGGCCGAAGCGCCCGCATTCTCAATGATCGCATTCAGGCGCGCCTGCTGCTCCTGCAGATCTTTCTGCGCCCGTTCACGCTCCGAAACATCGCGGATGATGATGCTGGTGCATTCCAGGCCGGCGCTGGTCTTGAAGACATTCGTCGATACCTCGCCAGTAAATTTCGCGCCATCCCGGCGCAGGAAGGTCAACTCGCCGTGGAATTGGCCACTGTGAAAACGCCTGCCATCTGCAGCCTGCAGGCGCGGGTCGCCGGCGTCCACGAGGCCGTCCCTGCCCTGCGCCTGGATCTCCGGTTCCGTACGCTCAAACATGCGGCAAGCCGCCGGGTTAGCCGCCAGGACGCGTCCGGTGGGGTGGGCCAGCAGTATTGCATCCAGGCTGTTTTCAAACAGCAGCCGGAAGCATTCATCATTACCGGAAAAATTCCAGTCCATAAGAATTGCGGGCGGGGACTGCCGCCTCAAGGCGGCAGAGGAAGCCCGCTTCCTCCTTTTTATCCGATAATTAATACTATCGCTCCGCCTATCCCTGCCACGGCAGGACAATCGTAAAGGTGCTGCCCTGTCCGAAGACGCTTTCGACCTGCACCCGCCCCCCGTGCATGCGGGCCAGCTTGTCCACCAGCGAAAGCCCCAACCCGGTACCGCCATACTCGCGCGCCAGCCGGCTGTCAACCTGGGTAAAGGGCTTGAACAGTTTTTCCATGTCTTCCGGCTTGATGCCGATCCCCCGGTCCCAGACTGCCAGGCGGATCTCACGCTGCTGCTCATCCACATCGACATCCAGCCCCAAGGCGCCTCCCTCGGGGGTGAACTTGACCGCGTTGCCGAGCAGGTT
>JBJSYW010000383.1:0-4275 GCA_046089985.1 Chloroflexota bacterium | reverse complement strand
GGGGGGTAAGGCGGCTGCCTGCTCAAAACCGGCCGCAGCCTGCTCAAGGGTGACCGGCAGCGGCCGTTCAGCCGGCCAGCGGCCGCTTTGCGCGGCCTGGGCGGCGGCGTGGGTGTACCGCAGCCAGCCAATCCCAGAATCGAGCAGCAGCGGGGAAGCCAGCACTTCGTGCGGCGCGCCGGCTGCGATCACCCGCCCGCCGGACAGCGCGTACACCTGGTCGGCGTGGCGGGCGATCCACTCCAGGTGGTGGTCGGCGATCACCACCGCCGCGCCGCCATCTGCCAGGCTGCGCAGCGTTTCAAACAGCTCCCGGCTGCCCCTTGGGTCGAGCATGGCGGTCGGTTCGTCCAGGATCAGCACCGCGGGCTGCAAGGCCAGCAGCGCAGCCAGGGCCAGGCGCTGCTGCTGCCCGCTCGACAGGGCATAGGGCGAGCGGTGGCGCAGGGCCAGCAGCCCGGTGCGCTCCAGGGCGGCTTCGATGCGCGCCGGCATCGCCTGGCGCGGTGTGCCCAGGTTTTCAAGGCCAAAAGCCACTTCCTCATAGACGGTGTAGCGCATGCCAGACAGCTGGTTGGCCGGATTTTGCAGCACCAGCCCCACCCGTCCGGCGAACTCGCCGGGGGCGTGCCGGCGAGTATCCAGGCCGGCGGCGGTTACCGAACCCTGCATCCGGCCGTGATACAGCCCCGGGATCAGCCCGGCCAGCGCCAGGCACAGCGTGGATTTGCCCGCCCCGTTGGCGCCGACCACGGCAGCCAGCTGCCCGGCTTCAACCTGCAGGGTGATTTCCTGCAGCGCCGGAGCCTGCCCGCCCGGATAGGTATAGGTCAGGCGCTGCACGTCAAGCGCCGGCATGCACCCTCCACCAGAAGCCGGCTGCCAGCAGCAGCCCGGCCAGCAGCAGCATACTCCAGCGCGCTGCCCGCTGCCTGGGCGTGTCGACCAGTTGGTACAGGCTGGTTTTGGGAGTGGGCGCGGAGAAGCCGCGCACTTCCAACGCCAGGGCGCGCTCTTCCACATCCAACAGCGTGCTGAAGATCAGCGGCGCGGCCAGTGGGAAGAACGCCCTGGCCCGCTGCAGCAGGCCGCCTTCCGTTTCCAGCCCGCGCGCCTGCTGGGCCGCCTGGATGGCTTTCACCCGCCCGGCAATTTGGGGCAGCAGTAAAAGCGGGCTGCCCAGCAGGTAGGCCAGGCCGTAGGGCAGGCCGGCCTCGAACAGCGCCTGCACCAGGCGGGCCGGGTGGGTGGTGACCACCGTCAGCAGGCTGGCGGCCAGCACCGCTGCCAACCGCAGCAGGATCAGGGCCGCATAGGCCGCCCCTTCCTGGCCGGCCGAAAGCGGGCCGAGCGAGAACAGCACCGTCCGGTTCAGGGGGCTGAAAAAACCATGCACCAGAAGAAGCACCACGGTCAGCGGCGCCAGCAGGCGAAAGATTTTCTGCAGCACCGCGGCGGCCAGGCCCGCTCGCCACAGAAAGCACAGGGCGAGCAGACCTGGCGCTGCGGCCGGCAGCCATCCCCCGGGCGCGCCAAAGATCACCACGGCGGATGCCAGCGTGAAGGTGAGCTTGGTCAGCGGGTGCAGGCGGTGCAGCCGGCCTTCGCCGGGGATATAGAGGCTGTTAGGCGCTGTCACGCGGGCCGATCAATCGGCGGCGGTATTCGCCAGCGGGAAGCGCGCCGCAAAGCGCTTCGGCAGACCCTGGACAATCGCCCAGGCCAGCAGCGCAGTGACCACTTTGTCGATCAGGTTATCGGTGATCACGGTGAAAATCACCGCGCTGAACAGGTCGCGGCCAGTCGCCAGCAGGTAAGCGGTGATGAAATCCGCGCCGCTGCCGGTGAGCCCGCCGAACATGTAGACGCGGATCGGGATGGCGATCACCGAAAGCGCCAGGGTGATCAACACGCCGCTCAGGATCGCCTGCCACCACTGCTTGAACAGGCCGGCCCGGGCGCACAGCCCGGCGACAATCCCGATGATCATTGCTACCGGCGCAAAGGCCGCGGCCACCGGGTCGCTGATCAAGCCCCACACCAGGTTGGTCAGCAGGCCGGTCAGCCCGCCGGCCCACGGCCCAGCCAGCAGGGCGACCAGCACGGTGCCGATCGAGTCTAGAAAGATCGGCAGCTTCAGCAGCGATACCAACTGGCCGAGGACAATGTTTAGCACGATCGCGACGGCCATCAGCGCCAGGGTGAGGGTGGAGAAATTCTGCTTAAGTTGTTCTGTGCGAGACATGGGGGCAATCCTTTCTGTTCAAAGCGGTTGGATATCCAGCTCGGGGTAGCCGGTCTGGGGGTCGAACGTACGGGAGAAGCGCAGGTCATCCAGTGCAGCGAAGACGATCTCGGCTGTGGTGTAGACTTCGCTGCCGTCCATCAGGTGCGCGCCAAAGGTGCGCCCTTCGCCATCCGAGATAGCGATGTGGTAGTGGCCTCCCTCGGCGGAGAAGACGCCGGTCAGGGAGACGATCTCGAAATGGCCTTCCAGGGTGACGGGGTGTTCCTGATTGGCGAAGCGCAGCACAGCTTTTCGCAGGCTGCCAACGCAGGTCAGAACGCAGGCGGCAGACAGGCGCGCCTGCAGGGCGGCGCGGTCCAGGGCAGCCTTCGGGTCTTCTCCGGGTTTCAGGCGCAGGGCGTAAGGGGTTATCATCTCGGCCTCTTCTGTACTCATGGCGCAAGCCAAATTAAAAACGCCGCCGGCGTATGCCTGCGGCGGTACAGAAGGCCGGAGTAGGTTAACTCACGATCCAGCCTCTGCTATGCCCGGGCATGCGCAGCAAGCCCATAGAGCGCAGCTCTGCGCTCGTGGTCTGCATTCAGGTATAGCGGCGGATCTGGATCATCAAATCAACGTTCCTGATCAAAGGATAGAATCGAATTTCGAGCACTATTCTACCATAGGGCCGTTCCAATCTATCTTTTGATATAATCCTCGCATGTTCATTGACCAGGCAGAAATTATCGTCCGATCGGGGAAGGGCGGCGACGGCGCCGTACACTTCCGCCGTGAAAAATACGTCCCGCGCGGCGGGCCGGATGGCGGCGACGGTGGGCGCGGCGGCGACGTCGTGCTGGAAGTCGTCCCCACGCTCAATACGCTGAATGCGTTCAACTATAAGAAGAAATTCATTGCCCCGGATGGTGTGGCGGGGGCGCGCCAGAATATGACCGGCAAGACCGCCGACGACCTGGTGATCCAGGTGCCACCGGGAACGGTGGTGTACAACGCCGCCAGCGGCGAGGTGCTGGGCGACCTGACCGATGCCGGTCAGCGGTTGGTGGTGGCCAAAGGCGGGCGCGGCGGGCGCGGCAACACGCATTTTGTCAACTCGGTGCACCAGGTGCCCAAGGTGGCTGAGCGCGGCGAGCCGGGCCAGGAGCTGACCCTGCGCCTGGAACTGAAGCTGATCGCCGATATCGGCATCGTGGGCGTGCCCAACGCCGGCAAATCGACCCTGCTGTCGGTGGTGACCAACGCCCGGCCAAAGATCGCCGCTTACCCGTTCACCACCGTTGAGCCGAACCTGGGCGTGGCGGTGCTGGACGAGGAGACCACCCTGGTGCTGGCCGATATCCCCGGCTTGCTGGAAGGCGCGCACGAAGGGGTGGGGCTGGGGTTTGAGTTCCTGCGCCATATCCAGCGCACGCGGGTGTTGGTCCACCTGCTGGACGGCATGTCCGAAGATCCGCTGGCCGATTTCTCGCAGATCAACAGCGAGTTGGCGATGTTCGACCCGGAACTGGCGCGCAAACCGCAGGTGGTGGCGGTGAACAAGATGGACCTGGACGATGTGCGCGAGCGCTGGCCGGAGCTGCAGAAGGAACTGAAAAAGCGCATTGCCCGGGCCGGCAAGGGGCTGAACATCGACCCCGAACCGCTGGCGATCTCGGCTACGGCGCAGAAAGACGTGCGCCCGCTGCTGTACCGTGCCGCCCAACTGCTGCAGGAAGCCCCGCCGCCGCCCGAGCCGACCGCCCTGCCGGTCTACCGGGTGGAGGCCGACCCGAAAGCCTTCACCGTGACGCAGGATGAAGACGGCTGGCACGTGCACGGCGCGGCCATCGAACGCGCCGCGGCGATGACCTACTGGGAGCATTACCAGTCGGTGCGCCGCTTCCAGCGCCTGCTGGAGGCGCTGGGCGTGGAAGACACGCTGCGCAAGGCCGGTATCCAGAACGGCGATACGGTCTACATTGGCGAAGATTACGAACTGGAGTGGCAGGACTGAGCGAACTCCCCGGCCCGGCCGGCCCTGAACCGGC
>JBJSYW010000382.1:0-3386 GCA_046089985.1 Chloroflexota bacterium | reverse complement strand
ACGGTTTCCCGCCGGAGGTGATCGCCGAGTTCACCCGCCCCACAGCGGCGGCTCCAGCTCGAAGATCTCGCAGATCGTCGCGCCCACGTCGGTGAAACAGTCCCGGTCGCCCAGGTTGGTCCCGGGGCGGAAGACGTTCGTTTCGGCTGCGCCAAAGACCAGCAGCGGGGCGTACTCGCGCGAGTGGTCGGTGCTCTCGGTGGTTGGATCCACCCCGTGGTCGGCCACGAACATGGCGATATCGCCGGGCTGCATGCAGGTGCGCAGCCTGGGCAGGGCCGCATCCACCTTTTGCAGCGCCCCGGCATAGCCGGCGGCGTCATTGCGGTGACCGTAGATCATGTCGAACTCGATCAGGTTGGTGAAGATCAAGCCGCGGAAGGGCTCTTCGGCCAGCCGGCAGGTGGCTTCCATGCTTTCGGCGTTGTTCAGGGTGTGGTTCTTGCGCGTAATGCCGCGATGGGCAAAGATATCGTCGATCTTCCCTACCGAGGCTACCTCCAACCCGGCGGCTACCAGCTTTTCCAGCACGGTCTGCACTGGCGGCAGCAGCGGGTAGTCGCGGCGGTGTTCAGTGCGCTTAAAATCGGCCGCGTTGGAGCCTACGAACGGCCGGGCGATCACCCGCCCGACGTTGTGTTCGCCTTGCAGCATCTCGCGCGCCTGCCGGCAGATCCAATACTGCCGCTCGATCGGGATCACCTCTTCATGGGCGGCGATCTGGAACACGCTATCACCTGAGGTGTAGACGATCGGCTTGCCGGTGCGCAGGTGCTCCTCGCCCAGCTCTTTCAGGATCTCGGTTCCGGAGGCAGGTTTGTTGCCCAGCACCTCCAGCCCTGTGCGGCGGGTGAACTCGGCGATCACCTCCGGCGGGAAACCGTGCGGGTAGAGTGGGAAGGCCTTCTCCAGGCGCACGCCCATCAGTTCCCAATGCCCGGAGATGGTATCCTTGCCTTTGGAGCGCGGCGTCAGCCGGCCGAATGCGCCCTGCGGGTGCTCGGTCGGCGGCACGCCCACCATCGGGGTGATGTGCCCCAGGCCAAGCGCGCCCATGTGGGGCAGGTCGATCCCGCCCAGGGCGCGGGCGGTGTTGCCCAGCGAGTTGCTGCCCAGGTCGCCATACTCGGCGGCGTCCGGGGCGGCCCCGGCGCCCACCCCGTCCAGAACGATTACGATCACGCGTTGAATGTCCATCGGCTGATCCTGTTTTTGATATCCTCTCCTCTGGATTAAACCATAAAGCATCCGTTCGGGGTAAAGAAAATGATTAATTTCGCCCGCGGACGGGCTATAATAGCCACAGCACGACCAGAACCAGATTGGAGGCAGGAGCAGATATGCCCAGGTTATTTGGTACGGACGGTATACGCGGCACGGTGGGGGTTTGGCCGATGACTCCCGAGTTCGTCTTACAGTTGGGGCAGGCCGCCGGGTGCGTGATCCGCGGCGAGCAGCGCGAGGCTACGCTGGTGATTGGGCGCGATACGCGCCAATCCAGCGCCATGCTGCAAGAAGCGCTGGACGCCGGGTTGATGTCCAGCGGCGTGCACGTGATCGACCTGGGTGTGGCGCCGACGCCGGGTGTATCGTGGTTGGTGCGCCACCTGGGCGCCGATGCCGGGGTGGTAATCTCGGCTTCGCACAACCCGGCCGACCAGAACGGGATCAAGTTCTTCGCCCGGGATGGGCGCAAGCTGCCCGAAGCGCTGGAAGAGTCGATCGAGGGCTGGCTGCCAACCGCGGCCGGGCTGCCGCTGCCCGAAACGCTGCCAGTGCACAGCCAGTTGGGTCACACCCACAACGGCGAGATTTACCAGGAGATGTATGCCCGCAGCCTGATGGCCGAGCACCCCGGCCTGGCCCTGGATGGGGTCAAGATCGTGGTCGACTGCGCCAATGGGGCGGCCTCATTTATCGCCCCGGAGGTCTTCAGCCGCATGGGGTTGGACGTGGTGACGATCCACGCCTCGCCCAACGGGCGCAACATTAACGTGGACGCCGGCTCGGAACACGTGCGGCGCTCGACCGAGGAGATGCGCCTGCTGATCGACCATCACCGGGCGAAGTTTGGCCTGGCCTTTGACGGCGACGCCGACCGGGTGGTGTTTGTCGACCAGGCTGGCGACCTGATCGACGGCGATCACATGCTGGGCTTCCTGGCGCGCTATTTTGACGCTCGCGGCCGGCTGTTGGGCCGCTCGGTGGTGACCACCGTGATGCGCAACAGCGGGCTGAAGCAGCGCCTGGAGCAGGACGGCATTCGCATGTACGAGACCCCGGTAGGCGATAAATATGTCACCGACCAGATCTTTGCCCTGAAAGCCGCCGACCCGCGCCCCGAGCAGGTGGGCATCGGCGGCGAGCAGGCCGGGCATATCCTGGTGGTCGACAGCGACCATCCCACCGGCGATGGGCTGCGCACGGCGCTGTACGTCATGCGCGCCTTTATCGAATCCGGCGCAGCCACCTTGGGCCAGTTCGCTGCCGGCGTGGGCAAGACGCCGCAGATCATCGCCTCGGCCTACGTGGGCCGCGGCCCGCGCATGGACAAGGCCGCCCTGGCCGAATTGGAAGCTGAAACCGCGGCCGTTCCCGGCATTGTGCGCGCCAACCTGCGGTATTCCGGTACCGAGCCGCGCTTCCGGGCCATGCTGGAGGCCGACGCCAGCCTGAACGAGCGCGACCTGGCGCGCGTGGCGGTCACGGTCTGCCGCCGGCTGCAGGCGCTGGCGGGGGTGGGCGAGGCGGAGATCGATATCCTGAATGCTACCCGTGGAGGGGTGCTGGAGGTGGAATAAGATGGGGGCAGCCGCTTTGACTGAGCGATCTGTAAAAGACAGCCTGTGGCGCACGGTGGTGCAGGAGTTTTTCACCAATACCCTTCACTTCCCGATGGTGCTGATCCTGCTTGAGTTGATCCCGGAATGGCCGCGTTTCTTCTCCACCGACCCGGCCTTTTATGCCCTGATCGGGGCGGCGCTGCTGCAGGCCTATCTGCTGGGGCGCTGGCAGTACCTGGGCCGGCCGCGGCCGCTGATCGGCAACTTGATCGCCCCGGCGCTGTACACGATCATCGAGGTGCTGCTGGAAGGGCCGGAGTTCTTCGAAGAGCCGCGCCACATCGCCTTCTGGGCCTTTGCGCTGGTATTGGGCTTTCTGCAGCAGCTGCGCCTGGCCGAGAGCGGCCCGGCCCAGTCCTTGCTGCTGCTGGTGGAGAACGTGGTGCGCTCGGGCATCCTGCTGGTGGGTTTCTGGGTTTTCGAGACCGCCGGCACCCCCGGTGAAGCCGGGACGCTGGCGGCTTTCTTGCAGAATGACAGCCACATCTTCGTCGCGCTGGCGACCCTGTTCCTGGGGTTGATGCTCGGCTTCGCCAACCTGAC
>JBJSYW010000381.1:0-6094 GCA_046089985.1 Chloroflexota bacterium | reverse complement strand
GGCCAACTCGGGCGTGGCCCTGACGCTGGCCTACGGGTTCTTCTTTGGCGCGCTGCAGACCGGCTCGGTGGGGATGGAGCTGATCACAGCCGTGCCGCGCGAGTTGATCGAAGTGCTGCAGGCGGTAATCGTGCTGATCGTGGTCGCCGGGCGCGGCTACTTCGAGACTTTCTTCGATTGGATGGCCGCCCGCCGCCTGGAGGCGCAGCGCAAAGCCAAGGAGCCGGCCGTATGAGCGCGTTTGAACTCAATATCCTGGTCGGGATGATTAACGGGATGATCGCCTCGGCCACCCCGATCTTGCTGGCCGCGCTGGGCGGCTCGCTGACCTATTACGCCGGGATCTTTAACATCGCCATGGAAGGCATGATGCTGACCGGGGCGTTCTTCGGTGTGCTGGGGTCGTACTATTTCCAGTCCTGGCCGGTGGGGATCCTGTTCGCCATCCTGGGCGCGATCCTGATGGCGCTGATCTTTATCCTGTTTGCGGTGGTGCTGAAGATGGACGAGTTCATCACCGGCATCGGGCTGAACCTGTTCGCCGCCGGGCTGACCACTTACATGCTGCGCCAGATCTTTGATGTCAAGGGCGCTTTCTCCAGCCCGCAGATCGTCTCGGTCCCTAAGCTGGAGATCCCGTTGATCAAAGATATCCCGCTGCTGGGCGAGGTGCTGAGTGGGCAGAACCTGCTGGTATACCTGGCAGTGCTGGCTACCCTGGCGGTGAGCTTCCTGGTATTCCAGACCCGCTTCGGGCTGCGCTTGCGGGCCGCCGGTTACAACCGCACCTGCCTGGACACCAGCGGCGTATCGGCCAACCGCATTCGGGTCTGGTCGTTGGTGCTGTGCGGGGTGCTGTGCGGGCTGGCGGGGGCTTTCCTGTCGCTGGGTTACGTAACGCTCTTCTCGGAAGGCATGTCGGCCGGGCGGGGTTGGATCTCGCTGGCGGCGGTGATCCTGGTCTCGGGCAGCCCGGGCGGAATTGCGCTGATCTCGCTGTTGTTCGGCTTCACCGACGGGCTGGGGCTGTTCCTGCAGCGCAGCCTGCCGCCGCAGTTCACCGCCATGGTGCCGTATATCGCCACGCTGTTGGCGCTGTTCGTCTACTCGGTGCGGCTGAAGAAGAAGACCATCGCCTAGTTGATTGTGAATCGCGAACCATCAAGAAAGGATCCTGCATGACCAAAAAAGCCTGGGAAATTGAACGCGCAATGCGCGATGCGGCCGTGCCGGCAGATCGGCGCGTGCAGGCCTCGAAGTGGGCTGATGACAGCTTTGAATTCCCGCACGGCGACGAACTGCTGCGTTGGAACTGGAACGTCAAGGTGCCTGGCTCGCTTGCGCCGGATGTGTTCTTCCTGAGCATGGTGCAAGACTGGGCCAACCAGGGCTACGACGTGAGCGAAGCCGAGGCGCTGCTGCCGGAAGGCATGGCGCTGGAAGCCGCCGGCGACCTGGTGAGCCTGCGCGTGGTCAGCGCCCGCATCATGAAGGCGCTGCGCGAAGCGCCCAAAATCGCCGGGCACCCCTACCATGGCTACACCCACCCGGCGGGGTGGGAGGCGGTGCGGGCAGCCATGCCGGCCGCGGCGGGCTACCGGCCGTTGACCGGCGGCTGGAAGGCGGCCTATGCCGGGCGCATCCTGCAGGGTTGGATCGGGCAGCTGTGCGGCGGGTCGTTCGGCACCGCCATCGAAGGCTACACCGGTGCGCAGATCGCCCGGGTCTACGGCGAGCTGCGCGGCTACGTGACCACCCCCGAGACCACCAACGACGATGTGGTCTACGAACTGCTGCTGCTGGATACCTGCGAGCGCTTCGGGCGCGGGTTTAGCTCTGACCAGCTGGCCGACGAATGGGTGCGCCAGCTGCCTTACGGGGTATCGGCCGAGGGGGTGGCGCTGCGCAACCTGAACCTGGGCATCTACCCGCCCGAGTCGGGCAGCTTTCTGAACCCGTACTGCGATTGGATCGGGGCGCAGATGCGCGGCATGGTGTGCGGGCTGCTGGCCCCCGGCGACCCGATGGAAGCCGCCCGCCTGGCGCACGTCGATGCGGTGATCTCGCACGCCCGCAACGGGGTCTACGGCGAGATCTACGCGGCGGTGCTGCCGGCGCTGGCCTTCGAGATGGGCGACGTGCGCGCCGTGGTGCTGGAAGGGGCGCGCTACATCCCGACCGGCAGCGAGTACGCTGCCAAGCTGGCCTTCTGCCTGGAAGTGCTGCAGCGCGAGAGCGACCCGGCGGCGGCCTGGGCGGTGCTGGAGAAGCATTTCGAGCGCTACAACTGGATCCACGCCTACCCGAACCTGGCTGCCGACCTGCTGGCGCTGTGGTACGGGCAGGGCGATTTCACCGAGAGCATGGCGCTGCTGGGCCGCGCCGGGCTGGACGTGGACTGCAACGGCGGGTTGGTGGGCACCGTGCTGGGTGTGCTGCGTGACGTCCCGCCGGCCTGGGCCGATCCGATCGGCGACCTGCTGGAGACCTACATCGCCGGCAAGGAGCGCCTGTCGATCCGCGCCCTGGCGGAGCGTACGGCGCGCCTGGCGCAGGGGTGATTGGGTGGGAGGAGAGCCGCGATGATTGTGACCTTTTATGCGACGCTGCGAGAAGTGGTGGGCGGGCGGACGGCCGAGTTCAGCGTGCCGCAGGGCGGCACCGTGCGCGACCTGCTAGATGAGATGGTGCGGCGCTACCCGGCGATCGGGCGCGAACTGCTTAACGAGCAGGGCGAGCTGTACCCGCACGTGCACCTCTTCATCAATGGGCGCGACGCGCCTTACCTCGAACAGGGGCTGCAAACCCCGCTTGATCCGGATGCTAAGGTGACCGTCTTTCCGGCGGTGGGCGGCGGTTGAGCGATGGTGAGCCAGGTGCACGAGCTGCGCGGGCTGCCGCTGTGGCTGCTGAAGGACTACCTGTGCGAGATCGGCGGGCAACAGACCGGCGCAGACCGGGTGACCGGGCCGGGCTGGCAGGCGCGCCTGGCGCAGCTGGATGATTTCCAGGTGGGTTCGATCCGCGTAGGCCAGGTACGGCTGGAGCTGGAAGTGGAAGAAGTCGCCTGGGAGGCTTTCTCGGCCGCGCTGGAAAAGAAGCTGCTGCGCGCCGGGGGGTAGCAAAAAAGCCTGCAGGCAGAAAACGCACAGCGGGAGGCGGCTGGGTGGCCGCCTCCCGCTGTGTAATTGATCACCGCAGGTTGGCTGCGGCGGAGAGCGAGATTAGATGATCTCCAACTCTTTCAGCTTGGCCTCTGGCACCACGCCGTTCTCCCAGCCGCGGGCCTCGTAGTACTCGGCCAGCATTTCGGGCAGCTCGCACACGTGGCCCTTAGAGCCCAGCAGCGTGGACGGCTCTTTCAGGAAACGCTCGGGCAGGTAGTCGCTGCCTTCGCGGAAGCCGGCCAGGTTGTTGTAGTAGCGCTCCAGGTTATAGATGCGCTCGCCGGCCTTCAGCACGTCATCGGCGGTATAGGGCACACCCACCATCGCCGAGTACTGCATGGCGTACTCGTCGCCGCCCTGCGCGAAGGCGCTGAACAGGCACAGGTCCATGCTGTCGGAGAAGGCGTGCAGGTCCTGGAAGACCTTCATCAGCGGGCCTTTGCCCTTCCACTCCAACGGGTCGGTCTTGAGCGGGATCAGGCCCAGTTCGCTGGCGGGGCTGTAGCCGCGCACATGGCAGGCGCCGCGGTTGCTGGTGGCGTAGCCGATGCCCATGCCCTTCATCGAGCGCGGGTCGTATGCGGGGATGGCCATGCCCTTGACGGCCATCGCCAGTTCGGGGTGGCCGAAGTGCTTGCTGACCCCGGCGGCGCCGTCGGCCAGGAGGTCGCCGATGCCCTGGCGGCAAGAGATCTTGTCCAGCGCGTCGACCATGGCGGCGGTGTCGCCCCATTCCAGGGCGCCTGCGCCGTTGGTGTAACCGGCCTGGCTGGCTTCCATGTAGGCGGCCAGCGCCTGGCCGGCTTCGATGGTGTCCATGCCGTAGTCGTTGCACTGGTCGATCATCTTGATGATGCTGTTCATATCATCGTTGGAGCAGTTGGCCCCAAAGGTCCAGACCGACTCGTACTCGGTGCTCTCCATGCGCATGCCCTTGTAGGGGCCGTCCTTGGCTTCGACTTCCTTCTTGCAGGCCACCGGGCAGGCATGGCAGGTCGGGTCGCTGACCAGGTACTGCTCGACCACGGTCTCGCCGCTGGTCTTCTCGGCGCGCTCCTCGAAGGAGGTCGTCTGGCTGTTGCGGGTGGGCAGGCCGCCCATGTTGTTGGTGATGTTGGTCAGCACGTTGGTGCCGTACACCGACAGGGCGCCTTTGCGCGGGCTGGTGATGTTCTTCTCGTCCATGATGGCAGCCAGGGCGCGCTTCTGGGCCGGCTTCCAGGCATCGCGATCGGTGGCCTTGGTGAGCTTCTTCTCGGCCTGGACCACCACTGCCTTGAGCAGCTTGGCGCCGCCGACACAGCCGGTGCCGCCGCGGCCGCTGGCGCGGTCGTTCTCGTTCACCCACGCCCCATACTTGACCAGGTTCTCGCCGGCCTGGCCGATCGCCATCACGCTCAGGTCCTTCTCGCCGTACTGCGCTTTGAAGTGCTTGACCGTGTCGTGCACGCCCTTGCCCCACAGCTCGGATGCGTCCAGCAGCTCGACCTTACCGGGGGTGACGTAGGCGTAGACCGGCTTGGCAGCTTTGCCGTAGAAGATGATCCCATCAAAGCCGGCCCAGCGCAGGCGTGCCGCCGACCAGCCGCCCATGTGGCTGTCGGTGATGGTGTTGGTGAGCGGCGACTTGGTGACGACCGCCAGGCGGCCCGACATATTGGCCTCGCTGCCGGTCAGCGGTCCGTTCATGAAGCACAGGATATTTTCGGGCGACAGCGGATCCACCTGGGGGCCGTTTTCAAAGACGTACTTGTCACCCAGGCCGCGTGCACCGATATACTTGATGGCCCAGTCCTCGGGGATGGGCTTGTACTCGACTTTGCCGGTGGTCAGGTCCACGTGGGCAATGCAGTTTGCGTAGCCTCCAAGCATATGTTTTCTCCTATTTTATTTACAATGGTCCGGATGCGGGCTGGGATGGATTCGCAAGCGGCGCGCCGCGCCGTTGGCAGAATACAGGCAGCATACTTGCTCCTGATTCTAGTGGTTTGGGCGCAAAGAGGCAATTATAAATTTAAATTTATAATGGCTTTGGGGGCTTATGGGCACTGGATTACGCCCTGCGACCACAGGCAGCTGCCGCAGGCGGGGAAACCATTACCCAAACAATCTTCTTCGTTGTCTTCCGATAGGTCGCAGCCGCCGCAGAAGGTGCACGGGGCGAACTCGAAGCCCTGCACTTTTTCGCGATATTCCACGTAGCCGGGGTCCATCCACAGCGCCGCCAGCGGCCGTTCATTGATATTGCCGATCACGTGCCGGCGGATGCGGTGCTCTTTGCCGTGCAGGTAGCTGATATGGTTGTGCATCAGCGGCCAGCACGGGCTGACGCCGCCATCCCAGGCGATCGACATTGTGCCGCTCTCGATAAAATTGCACACATCGTTGGCTCCGCTCAGGCTGCTGCCGGCGAAATTGACGTTGCAGCCGCTGTTGAGCGCCTGGAAGAAGCTCTCGCGAGTGGTCTCGTTGATGTCCATTTTGGGCAGGCTGAGGCGCGGCAGCCAGGACGACTGCAGATAGGCCAGCCCGCGGATGGTGTTGGTGTACAGCATCTCGTCTTGCAGCTCGCTGGTGTAGGGCATCACGTTGCTGACCGAGAAATGCCGCGCCCCCAGCAGGCGGCCGATGCGGATTACCTCCGGCAGGTCGTTGATGTTGCGGCGCATGGCGACGAAGGCGATCCCGATCGCCGGGGTGGGGTGGTGGCTGGGTTTGCGCAGGCGGCGGAAGTGGCGCAGGTTCTCCAGCACCTTCGGCAGGGCTGCGCCCAGGCGCACGTCGCTGTAGCTCTCCGGCGATGCGCCGTCGATCGACACCCACAGCAGGTCTAGCCCGGCGGCGATCAGCTGGCGCGAGCGCTTGTCGGTCAGGGTGGTGCCGTTGGTGATCAGCTCCACCCGCGCCCCCGCGGCCTTGGCTGCCGC
>JBJSYW010000380.1:0-14057 GCA_046089985.1 Chloroflexota bacterium | reverse complement strand
GGGCCGGCGGCCCGCGCCGGCGGCCCACGCCGGAAAACTTTAGCTGCCAGTCTTCGGCAGGTGGGGCATGATCGCCCGCGCCAGGTTGCTGGTGGGCATAGTCTGAAGCCAGATGCGGCCCGGCCCACGCAGCGTAGCCAGGAACAGGCCCTCGCCGCCAAAGAACATATTGGCAAAGCCCTTGACCATCTCGACGTCGAAGGCTACGCTTGGCTCATACATCGCCACGTGACCGGTATCCACCCGCAGAACCTGGTTATTCGACAGGGTGTATTCGACGATCTCGCCGTCCAGGCAGACGAAGGCGACGCCCGGCCCGGTGATTTTCTGCATGATAAAGCCTTCGCCGCCAAACAGGCCGGCGCCCAGGCGCTTACGGAAGTGCACTTCGAGCTTGACGGTCTTCTCGGCGCACAGGAAGGCGCTCTTCTGGCAGATTAACTGCTGGCCTTCGCCCAGGTGGATGGGCACGATCTTGCCCGGGAAGTCGGAAGCAAAGGCGACGATGCCCTTGCCGCTCTGGCTGGTGTACTCGACCAGGAAAAGCGACTCGCCGGTGACCATGCGGCCCAAGACGCCGCCCAAGCCGCCGCCGCGCCCGCTGGTGCGCATATCGATGTTGCTGCTCATCCAGGCCATGCCCCCGCTCTCCGAATACACGGTCTCACCCGGGTCCAGTTCGAGGATCACGACCTGCAGGGTTGTACCGATGACCTTGTATTCCATCCCAGTCAGGCCCCGCCCCTGGCCGGTCACCACGGCATCCGGGAGATCCAACCGTTGGACAGGTGTATAGGACGACATTGCCACCTCCTTATTGATCGAACAACTGATTGGTATGACTCGATCGGTTGTACGGCTGTGCAGCCGGGAAATAACAACCGGAATCATTGTATCATAACCGGGGCAGGCTGCCGGGAGAGCAGCAGAACGACCCCGCTGGCGCAAAGCACCAGCGGGGTCGTTCTGGAAGGGCCGATAAGATTGGAGAGATCAGCCGGCGGAAGCCACAACCAGCGAGGCGCTGGCTGGGGAGACCGACAGGAAGCGATCAAAGGTGGTGCTGCGCAGGCGGAAAACCAGCTCGGCCTGGGCATCACACCAGACCGGTTTCATCGGGCAGTCATCGCCAAAGGTGCAGACGCCGGCGCTTCCGGCGCACTCGTTAAGCAGGATCGGGCCGTCAATGGCTTCAACGACTTCCAGCAAGGAGATCTCTTCGGGCGGGCGGGCCAACGAAACGCCGCCGCGAGCGCCGCGCGAGGTCTGCAGCAGGCCGGCAACCGAGAGCTGCGAGACAATTTTGGCCAGGAAGGAAGGCGGGATCTGCTGTTCCTGAGCGATCTGGCTGGTAGCGGCGCGCTGATCCGTGCCCAGCTGCGCCAGGTACAACACAGCACGAACCGCATAATCGGCTTGACGTGTGATTTGCATGGGTATGCTCCCTTTAGTGGTACAACAAGAAAATATTGTATCTATTTTAGACTGTTTTTGGCCAATTCTCAAGTGACAACTATCATAGATTTAAGATGATTGTCATCTTTAATAGGGGAGATTTGATTGTTTATTTTTTCACAATTGGGCTAAGCAACGGAGTTTATGGTAAGATTGGCGCTGCACACGCACCAAGGCGGGAGAAAGTGTGTACAACCTGTAAGGAGAGTAGACTATGAAGCAAATCTGTGTGGTTGGGGTCGGGTACGTTGGGCTGGTCAGCGCGGCTTGTTTTGCCGACCTGGGGAACAGGGTGGTTGCCCTGGATATCTCCCAAGAACGGATTGACGGCTTGAAGCGCGGCGAGATGCCGATCTACGAGCCAGGGTTGAAGGAGCTGGTAGACCGCAACGTACGCGCTGGGCGGATCAGCTTCACGACCTCCTACGAGGAGGGCCTGGAGGGCACCGATTTCGTGTTTATCGCCGTGGGCACCCCCTCCGGCGTAGACGGCGAAGCCGACCTGCGGCACGTGGCGGCAGTGGCCGAATCGATCGCCGTACGGATGAAACACCCGCTGATCATCGTCAACAAATCGACCGTGCCGGTGGGGACCGGCGACTGGGTGGCAGACATCGTGCGCCGGCACCAACCGCAGCCGGTGCCGTTCTCCGTGGTTTCGTGCCCAGAGTTCCTGCGTGAAGGCTCGGCGATCGGCGATTTTATGCAGCCTCACCGCACCGTGTTGGGATCGCTGGACCGCGATGCCGCCGAGAAGGTGGCGCAGCTGCACCCGCCGCTGCGGGCCCCCATCGTAATCACCGACCTGCGCACCGCCGAGATGATCAAGTACGCATCGAACGCCTTCCTGGCCACCAAGATTTCCTTCATTAACGAGATCGCCAACATCTGCGAAGAGCTGGGGGCGGATGTTAAGGAAGTAGCCGTTGGGATGGGCTACGACCGGCGCATCGGCAGCATGTTCCTGGATGCCGGGCTGGGCTACGGTGGGTCGTGCTTCCCGAAGGACGTGAAGGCGCTGGCCTACATGGCAGCCGAAAAGGGCCGTCACCCGCAGCTGTTGAATGCGGTGATGGATATCAACGCCGACCGGCGGCGGATTGCGCTCGACCGCATCGAAGAGATGCTGGGCACGCTGAAGGGCGCGACGGTTGGCTTGCTGGGGCTGTCGTTCAAGCCGAACACCGATGACATGCGCGATGCGCCCTCGATCGACATCGCCACGGCGCTGCTGGCGAAGGGCGCCAGCGTGGCGGCGACCGACCCGGTGGCAATGGACAACGCCTGGGCAATCCTGCCCTTCGTGAAAATGTACGACGACGCCTACGCGATGGCCGAGCAGTGCGATGCGCTGGTGCTGTTCACCGAGTGGAACGAGTACAAACAGCTGGACTGGAGCCGGCTGTGCGAGCTGATGAAACGCCCGGTGGTGCTGGATGGGCGCAACATCTACGACCCAGCCGACATGAAACGGCTGGGCTTCACCTACCGCTCGCTGGGACGCGGCTTTAACGGCCAGGGCAACGGCAGCCAGGGTTAATGGATCAGCAAGGGGCCATCCGGCTGCCGGCAGCCGGGTGGCCCCTTTTTTGTATACAGGGTCAGGCATCATGGGCATTCCACCGGTATGTGATTACGAAGGCTCGGATTACCAGGCGCGCTTCTGGGAGCAGGGCGGGCGGGCATACGAGGATCGCGCCGAAGCGATCGCGCTGGGGCGGCTGCTGCCGCCGAGCGGGGCACGCCTGCTCGAGCTGGGGGCGGGCGCCGGGCGCAACACGCCGCGCTACGCCGGCTTCAAGCAGGTGGTACTGCTGGATTACTCACGCACGCAGCTGCAGCTGGCGCGCGAACGGCTGGGAGCCAGCGAGGCGGGCACAGACAGCCGCTACGTGTATGTGGCGGCCAATATCTACAACCTTCCGTTTGTGGACGGATTGTTCGACGCGGCGACGATGATCCGCACGCTGCACCACATGGCGGATGCGCCGCGGGCGCTGGCGCAGGTGCGGGGAGCGCTGCGCAGCGGGGCGATTTTCATCCTTGAATATGCCAACAAGCAGAACCTGAAGGCGATGCTGCGGCATGCATTGAAACAGCAGGAGTGGAGCCCGTACAGCCCGGAACCGGTGGAGTTTGCGGCGCTAAACTTCGATTTCCACCCGCAGGCGATCCGCGCCTGGCTGGCGGCCAACCGCTTCACCGTGCAGCGCCAGCTGACCGTCTCGCACTTCCGCTTTGAGCCGTTGAAGAAGCTGTTCCCAGCCGGTTTCCTGGCCACGCTGGATGGGATGGCGAGCCTGACCGGCGACCTGTGGCAGCTGACGCCCAGCGTGTTCGTGCGCGCCGAGGCAACCGGCGGCGCCGAGGCAACCGGCGACGCCGAGGCAACCGGCGGCGCCGAGGCAACCGACGGCGGCGCGGCGGCAGGGATGTTCTTCCGCTGCCCGCACTGTAGCGCGCCGCTGCAGCAGAACGGGCAGGGGTTCCCGTGCCAAAGCTGCGGGCGGGTATGGCCGATCCGCGACGGGATCTACGACTTCAAAGAACCGCTCGCGTAGAAGCGCAGCGGGCCAGGTTATTGATGAGATCGATCCAAAACACCCTCGGCGGCATGGCCCAGCCGGGGGTGTTTTCATTGAAATTTTACCTTTGTAAGTTGTCAGGACCGATTCCCATGAGTCCAATTTGTCAAAGTTAAGATAAGATATAGCTAGCGCACCTTGCTTTGTTCAAACGGCCCAAAACGCAATGAAATCTTTAATATCACGCTTTAAACTGGTCATCGCTCTTGGTTTTCTGGCCGTGGTTGCAGCGGGCGTGTACTTTGGAATTACGCGCCTGCTGGGGCCTAAACAGGCCGTCACCACGTACACTTTACCGTATACCCAGCCGTTTATCGATGTAACCTTGCGCAACTGGTACACCAACGGCGGGATCTGGACTCTGCGCAGCGAACAGCTCTCGCAGACCCAGGGCGGTGAAGAAGCGGGACAGCTGCACATCCCGCTGAAATTAATCGAGGACGCCCCCTACCACGCCAGCGTCTACATCAACATCCGCAAAGACACCAAGGCCGCCGGGCTGGCGTTCAACTCGCAGTACCCCGACCTGACGCTGAAACAGCACCGCGTCTACCTCAGCCAGCCGGCCAAAGACAAGCTAGAACTGGTGTCGGGATATACGGATGAGACCGGCGCCTTCACCCCGCAGGCGCAGATCCCGGTGCCGCTGAACACCAGCGATTTCCGGCTGGACCTGTTTGTGTATGAGAACACCTACCTGGTGCAGCTCAACGGGCAGCGCATCATCGACAAACGGCCGCTGTTCTACCAGAACGGGATGCTGGGCTTTTACGCCATCGGCCCAGCCAACTTCGATACCTTCAGCCTGACCGCAGCAGACACGGTTAACCCGGGCGACCAGGTATACACCAGCGATTTCGACCAGGAGCCGGGCGGGGCCGGGTGGGTGCCGTTTGGCGGCGACTGGCGCGTGACCGGCGGGCAGATGGTGCAGCAGGACCCGGCGGCGTTTGCGGCCGGAATCGGCTATGAAACCAGCACCTTCCAGAACTTCGTGCTGCAGGCCACCTTCCAGCACCTGCAGGGCAGCGGCGCGGGCGTGCTGTTCAATATGCCATCGCCATACCAGATCAACCGGGCGCACATCGTGCGCTTCTCAGACGAGACCGATGCGCTGATCTGGGGCTACTACGACGCCCAGGGGATCTTCAACCGCCAGGGCTACCTGGAGACTGCCGCGCCGGGCACGGGCGAGCACACGCTGAAGATCTTCTCTGGCAGCAGCAGTTATGACGTTTACCTGGACGGGCAGATCATGGCCCGCGACGTCCCGCTGATGGAGATCCAGGGGGCGATCGGGCTGTTTACGTCGCAGGCATCGGCCGGGTACAGCCGGGTGGAAGTGTTCCCGTTGTTTGGGTCGACGCCCGGGGCGGCGACCGAGGGAGCCGCCGCGCCGGCCGGGCAGGCCTCGCCGGCGGCCGCACAGGCTTCTCCAGCCGCGGCCCAGGCCACCCCGGCCGCGCCCAAGCCGACCGCGCCGGCGGCGACGGCCGTGCCGGTGCTGCCCACCCCGGCTAAACCGCAGACCCTGCCGGCCGCCACGCCGGCCGCGCCGCCGGCGGCGGCCAATCCGTCCTCAAACGCTGCGTCTACGGCGAATTTCACCGGCGATATGAACGCTTCCGGCTGGCGGCCCCTGAACGGCGATTGGGCCTTTAGTGGCGGTAGCCTGGTGCAGAACAACCCGGCCGGTGTAGATTGGAGCATCGTCTATACCCCGCAGACCTTCACCAACTTCAGCCTGGAGGTGGGACTGACGCACCAATCCGGGTATGGGGCGGGGGTGCTGTTCAACATGCCCTACGTGGACCGGCTGAACGGAGCCTACCTGGTGCGCTATTCAGACCGGCGGCCGGGGGCGATCTTCTGGGGCCACTACGACGACCTGGGCACCTTCATTGGCGATGGGTACGCCAACGTACCGGAGGCGAGTACCGACCGCCATCTGTTCCGCATCGTCAGCAAGGACACCAGCTACGAGATCTACCTGGACGGCAACCTGATCGTGAAGGACCTGCCGCTGATGAGCAGCTACGGCTATATCGGGCTGCTGACCTCCAATTCGGCGGTGGTGTACGACTCGGTGGTGGTGGCAGGCAGCGCCGCGCAGCCGCAAAGCGTGACAGTGACCGATGGGTTCAGCGATGTAAGCCTGTTGAGCGGCAAGTGGGAGACGAACGGCAGCACGATCACGCAGCAGGTGACCGATATCGGCGAATATATCCTGAACTCGGGGATCTACGCCAAAGACTACACCATCGAAGCGCACATCCAGCTGCCCAACGGCGGCGAGACCGGGGGCGGGTTTATCTTCCACATGCCCGACCGCGGCAGCCGCAAGGGGGCCTACATGGTGCGCCTGATTAACGGCGGGCAGGGCATCTTCTGGGGGCGCTACGACGACACCGGGCAGTTCCGCGGGCAAAGCTCGGCGCGGCTGCCGGCAGCCAAGGAACACGTGCTTAAGCTGGTGGTATCGGGCAACCGCATGGATGTGCTGGTGGATGACAAGGCCGTCTTCAGCGGCGTGAATCTGGACAGCTCGGAAGGCTGGCTGGGGTTGATCAGCCACGGGGGGGTGGTGCAGTTCACCCAGATCAAGACGGTGATCACCGGGATGGGCAGCAACCCATGACGGTGCGCGGGCTGAAGATCCCCGAGCTACGCAGCGCGCCGCTGGCGCGCTGGCGCTGGTTGTGGATCCCGCTGGCGGCCTTCCTGGTCTCGCGGCTGCTGATCTTCGGGGCCGGCATCGTGGGCGATACGATGATGCCCACCGAGGAGGGGCACTGGCTGGCCGACGCCGATAGTCCCTTCCTGAGCCAGTGGACCAAGTGGGACAGCCAATACTACGTAGATATTGCCACCAACGGCTACTGGTTCCGTCCGCAGCGGCAGAGCAACGTGGCGTTCTTCCCACTTTACCCGATGTTGATGCGCGTACTGGGGCCGTATGTGGGAGGCGTGATCCCGGCGGGTTTTCTGGTCAGCAACCTGGCGCTGCTGGGCGGGTTGATCTTCCTATACCTGCTGGCCGAGTTGGAGACCAGCGCGGCATCGGCCGAGCGCAGCGTTTTCTACCTGGCGCTGTTTCCAACGGCCTTCTTTTTTAGCTGCGTATACACCGAGAGCCTGTTCCTGCTGCTGACGGTAGGGGCGATGTATTTTGCGCGGCGGCGGGCGTGGATCCCAGCTGCGCTGCTGGGGCTGTTGGCCTCGGCAACCCGCAACCTGGGGGTGCTGACCTGGGCGCTGGTGATGTGGGAATGGCTGCGCGCCCAGGGTTGGAAGCTGACCCGCATCCACACCCGCGCGATGTGGCTGGCGCTGTGGAGCGGGCTGCGCAAGAATTGGATCGAGGTGCTGGTGATTGCGATCATCCCGCTGGGGATGATCGCCTATGTTGTCTTCCTGAAACAGAACTTTGACCGGCCGCTGGCGTTTATTGAGACGCAGGCGGCCTGGGGGCGGCAAAACATCGGCCCGGTGGCGGTGATCCAGAAGAGCCTGGCTTCGCTGGCAGCCGGGCAGGTGAACAAAGGCTGGCTGACACAGCTGTGGAATACGACCACGCTGCTGCTGTTCCTGCTGAGCGTGCCGCTGATCTGGTGGAAGCTGGGTGAAGGCTATGCGATCTACGTACTGATCATGCTGCTGGTGCCGGCGTCAAGCGCCACGGGCAGCGTCATTCGCTACGTGCTGACCGCCTACCCGGCCTTCATCGTGCTGGGCGACCTGATAAAACCGGCCTGGCTGGACCGCGCCATCACGGCGGCCTGGGCAGTGCTGTTAGGATTGTTTGTCGTGCTGTTCGTCAATTGGATCTTTGTCGCCTGACAGGCAGAGGAGCAAGCCATGCCATACGAAAACTATCAACGCTGGAAAACCGAGCCGATCAATGGAGAGCCGTATCTTTCCATTATCATCCCCGCCTATAACGAACAGGAACGCATCATCGCCACGATCGGAGCGATCGCTTCGTATGTCAGCGACCTGGGGTTTGATTGGGAGCTGCTGATCGCCGATGACGGATCGAAGGACGCCACCGTGGCGCTGGTGGAGGAGTTGGGGTTGGTGAACCTGCGGGTCTTGAAAACCGCGCAGAACGGCGGCAAAGGCAGCGCAGTGCGGCGCGGCATGCTGGCGGAGCGCGGCAAGTATGCGCTGTTCGCCGACGCCGACAATTCGACCCCGATTGAAGAACTGCCCAAGCTGCTGGCCAAGCTGGACCGGGAAGGGTATGACGTGGCGGTGGGTTCGCGGGCGGCCGAAGGGGCCGAAGAGGCCAAAAAGTCGCTGCTGCGCCAGGTGCTGAGCGACGGGCTGCGCTGGATCGTCAAAAACATCCTGCGCATCCCGGTGCGCGACACACAGTGTGGGTTCAAAATGTACAGCTCGGCGGCAGCCAAAAAACTACACGAAAAACAGACCATCATGGGGTTCTCATTTGACCTGGAGATCCTGTTCCTGGCGGCCAAGTACGGATACAAGATCGCCGAGGTGCCGGTTTCATGGGTGGACGCGCCTGGCTCAAAGGTGGACACACGCAAGGAAGTGCAGCGTTTCCTGCGCGATCTGATGAAGATCCAGTGGAACAACCTGCGAGGAGTGTATCAATGATGCGGATTGCGGTGGTCACCACCCACCCGCCGGGCAAAGGTTCGCTGAACGAGTACGGCTATCACTTTGTGCGCTTCCTACGCACCAAAACCGAGAGCGTAGCGGAAGTGATCCTGCTGGTAGACCGGCTGCCGGAGGGTGAGCAGTACTGTTTTGAGCAGGCGCCGGGGCTGGCGCCGGTGCGGGTGCTGCCGTGCTGGGAATTTGGGGCCTGGAACAACGCCTGGCGCATCCGGCAGGCAGTGCAAGAGACCAAGCCGGATATCACGCTGTTTAACATCCAATTTGCCAGTTTTGGCGGCGGCAAGGCCAGCGCTGCGCTGGGGTTGAGCGCTCCGTGGTTGGTGCGGCAGGCTGGCTTCAAGACAGCCGTGCTGCTGCACAACCTGATGGACACGGTGGACCTGAAGCAGGCCGGTTTCGGCGGCAGCCGGGTGATGGAAGCCGCGGTGCGGGCCTTTGGCAGCGCCGCCACGCGCCTGCTGCTGCAGGCCGACCTGGTGGCAGTGACCATCCCCAAGTATGTGGAGCTGCTGGAATCGAAATACGGCGCCGGCAACGTACTGCTGGCCCCGCACGGTTCGTTTGAAGACGCCGGGCAGTCCGAGCCGCCGGCGGCGCCGCCCGGGCCGCCCAACATCATGACCTTTGGCAAATTTGGCACCTACAAGAAGGTTGAGATCCTGGTTGAGGCGTTCCGGCTGCTGCTGCCCAACCACCCGGACGCACAGCTGGTGATCGCTGGCACCGACAACCCGAATGTGGCCGGCTACCTGGAGGGGATCCGCAAAACCTACGCCTCCGTGCCGAACATGACTTTCACCTGCTATGTACCGGAAGAAGCGGTGGAGCGCATCTTCGGCGAGGCGTGGGTGGTGGTCTTCCCATACACCAGCACCACCGGCAGCTCGGGGGTGCTGCACCAGGCGGGCGGCTTCGGCAAGGCGGTGGTGCTGCCGCGCCTGGGCGACCTGGAAGAGCTGGTGATTGAAGAGGGCTACGACGGGGAATTCTTCGAACCGAACAGCGCACCGTCGCTGGCCGATGCCATCGCCCGGGTGATCGACCATCCCGAGCGGATGGTGGAGATCGGGTCGCGCAACTACCTGGCGGCAAACGGCCTGCCGATCACAGAGGTGGTCGACTGGTACGTGATCCATTTCGAAGCGCTGCTGAAGAAGAGCGCAGCGCGCCCACGCTAACCGCGAATATCTGGAGGAACGATGGACCTGATTAAGAAGACTTCCCCATCGGCAGGGATCCTGGAACTGAAAGGGCGCTTTGACGCCTTCGAGGTGGCCCCGGTGGCCGGCTGGATTAAAGAGCAGCTGGCGGCCGGCAAGGCGCACCTGGTGATCAGCCTGGCAGGGGTCAATTTTATCGACTCGACGGCGCTGGCTACCCTGGTCCAGGGGCTGAAGCACTGCCGGGAGTTTGGCGGCGACCTGCACCTGTGCGGGATGCAGCAGCCGGTGCAGATCATCTTCGAGCTCACCCGCCTGGACAAGGCGTTTGCGATCTTCAACACGGAAGAGGAAGCGCTGATTCCGTTCCTTGGGTAGAGCCGGTGGGTAGGCTATAGGATGAGCGATGAGCATGCAGCCGAATCGCAACGATTTTGAAGCGGAGGCGTGGGGCGGCGCAGGGCTGGCAGATCTCTTAAGCAGCCGGCCGGAGGTCTTCGCGGGGCTGGCTGCGGGCTGGTTGGAGAGCGGGGCGGGGTTCTTTGGGGTGTGGAACGAAGAGCGCCTGCTGCGCGGTTGGCCGGCCGGGGCAAAGCCGGCGGCGGACGAACCGGGGCTGGCGGCAGAGGTGCACAGCGGAGGGCGCTGCACCGGGCGCCTGCAGGTGCAGATTGCCAACCCACCGGCCTGGCAGGCGCGCCTGTCAAGCGAGGCCGGGCTGCTCTCGGCCTGGCTGCAGTCGGAGAGCGACGCGGTGGTGATCACCGCCGACCTGGGGCAGACGCAGGATCAACTGCTGGCGCTGTATGGGCTGAGCCGCTCGCTGCGCAGCCAGTTGGAGCTGCCGCAGATCATCCAGGCGCTGACCGGGCAGGCGGTGCAGCTGACCAAGGCCCGCACCGGGTTCATGCGCGTGTACGCGCCGGATGAGCGCGGCAGCGAGGACCGCCGGTCGAGCGGGAGCAGCTATTATGGGCCGCGCTGGCTGGATGACGCCCAGGAAAGCGAGCTGTTCGAACAGGCGGCCCAGCAGGGCAAAGCGCTGCTGCTGGCCGGCGAGCAGCTGCCGCGCGGGCTGCCGGCTGAGGTGAAGGCGCTGTACCTGGTGCCGATCAAGTTTAACGCCGCGCCGGTGGGGGTACTGGGGCTGGCCTTCAACCGGCCGGCGGGGTCGATCTCGCCGGAGTTGAAATTGAGCCGGGCGATCGGGCGGCAGGCGGAGGCGCACCTGGAGAACGCTCTGCTGCACCGCCGGGCGATGCAGCAGGTCAAGCTGCGCACCGAGCTGGACCTGGCGCAGCAGATCCAGCGCCAGCTGCTGCCGGAGGACACCCCGCGGGCGGAAGGGCTGGATATCGCCGCCCAGATGCGCCCGGCCGACCGGGTGGGCGGGGATATCTACGATTTCATCCCCGGCAGCGGGCAGTCGTTTTATTTTATCCTGGGCGATGCAGCCGGGAAAAGCATCCCGGCGGCGCTGCTGATGTCGATGACCCACACCGTGTTCCAAAGCGCCGCCCGGCTGAACCCGGGCGCAACCCCGCAGGCGCTGCTGGACAACGCCATCACCAGCCTGTATGACGATTTCACCCGCACCGGGCTGTTCGTGACCGTCTTCACCGGGCAGTACCTGGCGGAAAGCCGCCGGGTGCTGTATGCCAACGCAGGCCACTCGCCGGTAGTGTACCGCCCGGCGGGCGGACCGGCGCGCATCCTGGAGGCCGATTCGCCCCCACTGGGGGTGCTGCCCGATAACTACTCGCGCAACCAGGCCTGCAGCCTGCAGCCGGGCGACCTGCTGATCGTAGCTACAGACGGGTTCAACGAAGCGCGCCGGGAGGACGGTGAAATGTTCGGCTACCAGCGCTTGCTGGAGATGATCGACGCGCTGGCGCAGCGCCCGGCGGGTGAGATCGTAGCGGCCTTTTATCAGCAGGTGGACGCATTCTGCAGCGGGTTCCCTCAGGAAGACGACCAGACGATTATTGTAATCAAAGGGATCTAGATGGCGACGATATTAACTGTCGACGATTATCCAACCACCTTGAAGCTGTTGTATTATCAGCTGCGCCACAACGGCTACCAGGTGGTGACAGCCACCAGCGCCAGCGAAGCGCTGCAGCGCCTGGAGGAGAACCAGATTGACCTGGCAATCCTGGACATCGCGATGCCGGATATGGACGGCATCACCCTGCTGCAGCAGCTGCGCGCCGACGCGCGCTACCGCAGCCTGCCGGTGATCATGCTGACCGCCAGCGGGCTGGACAGCGACCGGCAAACCGCCGCAGTGCAGGGGGCCAGCGCCTTCCTGAACAAACCGGTCAGCTCGTGGGAACTGGCACGGGTAGTGGCTGAATGCCTGCAGCAGCCAGAGTAGCGCTTTGACAGGAGCAGCGATGACGCCAGGAGACCCGGCAGGGCTGTACGCCGTATATGACCGGTTACCGGTGCCGATCTGGGTTGAGGATATTTCAGCGGTTAAGGCCGCGCTGGAAGCGCTGCGCCAGGCCGGGGTGGATGATTTTCGGGCCTATTTCGAGCAGCACCTGGAGAAGGTGACCGAACTGGCGGCGACAATCCAGGTGCTGGCAGTCAACCAGGCCGCGTTGGATCTGTACGGCGCGCGCGACAAGGACGAACTGCTGGCAAACCTGGAACCGATCTTCATCTGCAGCGGGTGGGAAATCCTGGTGGAAGAGTTGATCGCAGTGGCGGCGGGGACGACCCGCTTCGAGGCGTATGGGGTGAACCAGACGGTGGACGGGCGGCAGATGGACGTGCACCTGCGTTGGACGGCCAGCGACGACTACGCCAGCGTGATTATTTCGATTGAAGACATCACCGCCCGCAAGCGGGCCGAGCAGGAACTGCGGCAGCGCACCGAATTTGAGAGCATTGTAACCCACGCATCGACGCGGCTGATTGCGCTGCCGCCGGAGCAGATTGACAGCGCGATCCAGATCACGCTGGCAGAGATTGGCGCGTTCACCGGGGTGGACCGCAGCTACGTGTTCCTGTTCTCGCCCGACGGGCGCTCGATGGACAACACCCACGAATGGTGCGAGGCGGGCATCGAACCGCAGATCGACAACCTGCAGGCGCTGCCGCTGGATATCTTTCCCTGGTGGATCGCCAAACTGCGGCGCTTCGAGGACATCTATATCCCTTTGGTAGCCGACATGCCGGCCGAAGCCGCCCAGGAGAAAGAGATCCTGCAGGCGCAGGATATCCGCTCGCTGGCGGTGGTGCCGATCATTTACGCCGAAACGCTGCAGGGGTTTATTGGGTTCGACTCGGTGCACAGCCGGCGGGCCTGGAAAAGCGACGAGATCAGCCTGCTGCGCATGACCGGCGATATCTTCGCCAATGCGCTGGCGCGCAAGCAGACGCAGAGCGAGCTGGAAACGCAGCGCGACTTCGCCATGCTGGTAGTCAACTCGATGGGACAGGGCCTGACAGTGACCGACGCCGAAGGGCGCTTTGAATTCGTCAATCCAGCGTTTGCCGCCATGCTGGCCTGCACCCCAGAGGAGTTGATCGGCCGCTTTCCGGATGAATACACCCACCCCAGCGACCGGCTGGCGTTGAGCGAGGCGCAGCTGGACCGGGCGGCGGGCCAGACCACCACCTATGAAACGCGCCTGGTGGCGCTGGACGGCAGCCAGGTCTATGCGCTGATCTCGGGAGTGCCGCGCATCCAGGACGGGGTATTCAACGGGGCGGTGGCGGTGGTCACCAACCTGACCGAGCGCAAGCGGATCGAAGACGCGCTGACGCTGGCGCGCGACCAGGCGCTGGAGGCGTCGCGCTTGAAATCCGAGTTTGTGGCGATGATGAGCCACGAGATCCGCACGCCGATGAACGCCATCATTGGGATGAGCGAACTGCTGCTGCAGACGGCGCTCAGTGACGAGCAGCGAGATTTCGCCTCCACGGTGTATGACGAGGCCAACGCGCTGCTGACGATCTTGAACGACATTCTGGATTTCTCAAAGCTGGACGCCGGGCGGCTGATGCTCGACATCCAGGACTTCGATGTGTGCGAGACCGTGGAGGGGGTGCTGGAGGCGCTGGCGGGCCGCGCCGCGCCCAAGGGCCTGGAGCTGATGAGCTATGTGGACCCGCACATCCCGCCCACGCTGCGCGGCGACCCGGGCCGGCTGCGCCAGGTGCTTTACAACCTGGTGGGCAACGCGGTCAAGTTCACCGA
>JBJSYW010000379.1:0-2674 GCA_046089985.1 Chloroflexota bacterium | reverse complement strand
GCTGGTGGAGCAGGCGCTCTCGCGCATCGCCCGCGGCCTGGTGGAGTCAGGGGTCGGCCAGCTGGTCGTGGCCGGCGGCGAGACCGCGGGCGCCTGCGTGCAGGCGCTGGGCATCACGCAGCTGCGCATCGGCCCGCAGATCGACCCCGGCGTCCCCTGGGGCCACGCGGCCACGCCGGCGCGCGCGGCCGGTCTGCACCTGGCGCTGTTCCGCCAGACCGGCCCGGTGCAGGTAGACCGGTCTGCGATCAAGGCGGAACTGCAAAAGCGCGGCCCGATGACGCGGCTGGAAAAGACCACCTTGGCCTGGGTGCTGCTGGCGCTGGCGCTGTGGAGCAGCGATGCGCTGCACCACATTGACCCGGCCTGGGTGGCGTTGCTGGTGGTGGTGGGGCTGGCGCTGCCGGTTGTCGGCGGCGTACTGGACGCCAAAGATTTAAGCAGCGGGGTCAACTGGCCGATCCTGTTCTTTGTCGCCGGGGCGATGGCGATCGGCACGGTGGGCAAATCCACCGGGCTGGCTAACTGGCTGGCTGCCACGCTGCTGCCCGCCACTCCCCCGCAAAACGCGTATGTCTTTGCCGCGCTGGTGGGGGGAGCCACCATGTTGATCCATATGCTGCTGGGCAGCGCCCTGGCCTGCATGTCGATCGTTGCCCCGCCGATGGTGCATTACGCCGTCGAGGCCGGCTGGAGCCCGCTGTTCCCGGCGCTGCTGGTGTATACCGCGGTGGCGATCCACTATATCTTCCCATTCCAGCAGGTGATCATCCTGCTCGGCCAGGGGGAGACCGGCGGCTACAGTGCCCGCCACGTGCTCAAATACGGTCTGCCGCTCACAATTGTGGCGCTGATCGTGCTCATCCCCATCGAAGTGACCTGGTGGATGATCCTGGGCCTGATCTAGTGTGTTTCCGAAGGGTGAAGCCCGGCGCACCTGCACCAAAAGCTATCCTTCATAATCTGTTTTGATCGAAGCAATCGAGAAAGGGAGTATTGAACAAATGAATATGAGCAAGATTATCACCGTATTGGTCGTCGCCGGCCTGCTGCTGACCGGCTGTGCGAGCATCTCGCAGGCATTGGGCGGGCTTGCGGGTGGGGCCATCCCGGCTGGGATGGGCCAGCAGTTCGATGCGACCCCGGCCTTTTCCGACGTTGCCTATGCCGCGCTGTCGGACACACAGAAGCTGGATATCTATTTGCCGGAAGGGGATGGCCCGTTCCCGGTGGTGATTAACCTGCACGCCGGCGGCTTTAAGTTTGGCGATAAGCAGGGCATTCCGGCCACGGTCGGGAAAGAGCTGCTGAACAACGGCTATGCCGTGGTGGGCGTTGGCTATCGCCTGTCGGATGAAGCCGCCTTCCCGGCGGCGGTGCAGGATGTGCGCGCGGCGGTGCGCTTCCTGCGCGCCAATGCAGACCAATACCGCATCGACCCGGACCGGATGGCGGTCTTTGGACAATCGGCGGGCGGGAACCTGGCGGCTATGCTCGGTACGGCCGCGGAGAGCCAGGATTTTGACGAGGCCGGCCTGGGCAATGCCGGGGTTTCGAATGCGGTGCAGGCCGTGGTCGATTGGTTTGGGCCGACCGACTTCGGCCAGATGGATGCCCAGGCTGCAGCGCAGGGCTGTTCGGCCAGCGACCAGACTCACAGCGTAAGCGGCTCTTTTGAGTCCGCCTACCTGGGCGCAGTGGTGGCTGACTCACCCGAACTGGTCGCCAGGGCCAATCCAATTACCTATATCGATGGCTCGGAACCGCCGTTCTTGATCCAGAAGGGTCAGCAGGACTGCACCGTGGCGGTTGATAACACCAAGATGCTGGCCGATGCGCTGAGCGCCAAGGGCCTCCCGGTCCAATTCGACCTGCTGCCCGGTGTTGGGCATGGAGATACGGGCAGCACGCCGGTCTTCGAGAGCCCGGAGAATATTCAGAAGATCATCGCCTTCCTGAATGCTCACTTGAAGTAAACCGGGAATGGGGCATGGCGGAGGGGTGAGCGTGAAAACGGTGCGCTCACCCCTCCGCCGCTTCTCAGGATGCGGTATAATCCTGCCTGCACCCTGGAAATGCGCCTGATCTGCTTAGCCGTCATCTCTCTCTTGGAGGAGGAGATGTAACCCTGGCGGGCACGGAATAATCTTCCGTGCCCGCCGATCCGTTCACCTGCCGGTTGGACGGGCGCGCCGCCGGGAGTTACTTGCGTGAGACCGCGTCGGCGATGGGGGTGCCGTTGATGGTGATCTGGATCAGCGGCGAGGGGCCGAACTGGCGGATGGTCTGGCGCAGTTGGTCGATAAAGCGTTTGCCGTCGCAGCGGTCGTTGGCTTTCCACTCGCCGCTCAGCGCCACCTTGATCGAGCCGTCGGCGTTCACCGTCACATCCGCCACGGCCAGGTTGGCAGCGTACCCGCCGTGGTACAGCTGGCCGAAGTTCGGCTCGTGCAGGGTCAGCATCACGCTGATGGCGTAGCGGATATCGCCGGCCAGGCTGGACGAACGGGCCTGCTTGGTCAGCACATAGCGGATGGCCTCCCCACAGCCGAACTGGCCTTTCTCTTCTTTATAGATGTAATACACCCGGATAGCGTTCTCGGGCGATACGGTGACCGCGGCTGCCGGGGCCGGCGGCTGGGTGGGCTGTTCCGCCTGCGGAATGGGCGTTTCG
>JBJSYW010000378.1:0-5766 GCA_046089985.1 Chloroflexota bacterium | reverse complement strand
CTGTGGTACACCGGCTGCGGATCAGCGATAAAAGCCTCAAGGTACGCCAGCGCCTGGGCGCGGTCGTCGGGGTGCAGGCTCGAAATCCACTCGTTGTGTGCGCTGGGCAGTTCGTCGTCCCGGTAGCCAAGCTGGCGCTTCCACTCCGGCGAGATGATGCTCTGGTTGGTCTGGCAGTTCCACTCCCACAGGCCGATGCGCGCTGAATGGACCGCCAGCGCCAGCCACTGCTGGGTCTCGTTCAGGCGCTGCTCGGCAGAGCGCAGGGCGGTGCTGTCGGCCAGCGAGAGCATAAACAGCGCATCAGGCTGCCCCGGGGCAGTGGGGAGCGGGCTGAGCGTGGCGGTGACCCAGGTGTGAGTGCGTGTGGACGGGTCGTAGATGCCCAGCTCCATATCCGGCTGGGTCTGCCCGCCGGCAACGGCAGCGGCAAGCGGGAACTCACCAGGTAGAAACGGCCAACCGCCGGGGTGGACGGCCCGGTCGAGCAGGTCGTTGATGGAGCGCCAACGCAAGGCCTCCGCGTCGAGGTTGAGCAGCCGCCCGGCTTGCGGATTGGCCAACACGATCCGGCCCGACGCATCCAGCAGGATCACCCCCATAGGAAGTTGGTTGAACGCATCCAGATAGACCCGTGGGTCCTGGGGGCCAGGTTGATCCATGGTTCAATTTTACCTTAAAACAAATAACCGCCAACCCCAACCTTATGGACCTCGCCGGAGTTCAGGCGAGCAGGTCCGGCCTCACCAACCGGGGGTTGTGCAGGTGGCCATATCGCCCGACTGCAGACCGTCTTTCAGCGCCTGCTGGCGCTGCTGCGACGATCCGTGCGTCCACGACTCGGGCGAGACATACCCCTGTGTCTGCCGCTGGATGCGATCGTCGCCGACTGCCGCCGCGGCATCCAGGGCCTGGGCGATCTCCTGGTCGGTGATCTGCGTCAGATAGCCGGTGCCGGTGGCATGATACGCCCACACACCCGCCAGGCAGTCGGCCTGCAGTTCGGTCAGCACGGCCTGGCTCTCCGGCCCGGTGTCGCGTGCGCCGCCCTGGCTGTCAAACACGCCGGTCAGGTTCTGTACATGGTGCCCGTATTCGTGCGCCAGCACATAGGCCTCGGTGAACGGGCCGCCCTGCGCGCCAAAGCGCGCTTGCAGTTCGTCAAAAAAGCCCAGGTCCAGGTAGACGGACTGGTCCGCCGGGCAGTAGAACGGCCCCACCGCCGATCCGGCCATGCCGCAGCCGGATTGGGTGGCGTCGGTGAACAACACCGTCTGGGCCTCGGCGTATTGTCCGCCGCGGCGCGAAAACTCATCGCTCCAGAACGCCTGGATGCTGTTCACGTAGCCGACGATGCGGCAGTCTTCACGGGTGTTAGCGTCCTGCCCGGTCTGGCATTCCTGCGCCAGGGTGTTCCCATCCACGCCGCCGGTGTTGGGCAGCTGCGGCTGCTGCGCCACGATATTCCCCAGGTCGCCCGGGTTAATGCCCAGCAGCATCGCTGCAATCATCACGATAATGCCCAGGCCCCCACCGCCCAGCGCAATCGTCGTTCCCATACCCCGGCCGCGCCGGTCGCTGACCTGGGATGGATCCAGGCGAGATCGATTGTTGAATGGCATGTTTGTTCCTCCATGAGCCATGCTGCGGGTGACGGGCTTGCTCACCCGCAGCACAGGAATAAGTTTTCACCCGGCCCGCACAGGCTGCCCAGGCTGGAGCGGCCTGCCGGCCCATTACGATTCTAAAGGGTTGGAGGAACCGGCCGAGTCGGGGAAGTCTGCCCGGTGAGTGAGAATTGGGCGCATCGGGTTGTCGAGCAGAGTCCTACTTTTCATCCCCGTTGCGCCTGCCCGCCCGGCGCGCCGCTAGCGAGTTTCCGAACGGTCCTTCAGCCGCTGCAGCGTGGCTTCGAGCGACTTTTCCAGGAAGCGCGGGTTGAAAAGCTTCATCAGCCGGGTGAGCCAACCGGACAGCGACTCTTCGGTGATCGCCAGCGTGGCGTCTCCCTGCGGGACGAAGGTCCAGTTGTGGATGGCATACATCCCTGGCGCGGTCCCGGTCCAGCCGATGCGGCGCTCAGGCTCCACGGTGTGGACCCGGGATGTGATCGGCAGCCCCTGCGCTTTCCAGCGGAAGATTGCACCGGGCCGCAGGTCGCCGTCCAGCTGCACGGCGGCGATATCCGGCTGCCAGTTCGGCCAGCTGCCAAGATCCGATTGGATCTGCCAGACTTTCTCCACCGGCGCGTGGATCAGAATCTCCTTGCGGGCAAAAACGGGCGCATTCGTGTTGATGTTCATTCTCACCTCCTGATAATTGACCCCCCGGTCTCTGATGCGGCTGCAATCCCACCCATTATAATACCTGCAAGATCGACCGCAGGGGGCCAGGAAAGATGCATTTATCCGCTTAATCGATCCTTGGTGTTACAATTTCCGGATAAAACCAAAATCCCGAACCTGTTGAGGCAAAATGGCCGCTGTGGACCTGGACCGCAAGATCCTGCAAGACCGGATTGCGCACCTGCTGCGCACCCCGCTCACCAGCGTGCTGGGGCTGGCGGAGGCGCTGGAGTTCCAAACCTACGGCACACTGAGCCCCAAGCAGGTGGATATGGCGGCGAACATCAAGCACAGCGGTCGCAAACGGCTGGGCCTGATCAACGACAGCATCACCCCGACCATCATTTTAATCGAAACGGATGCCAGGCGCTTGCAGCAGGCGCTGGTCAACCTGCTGGACAACGCGATCAAGTTCACGCGCCTGTTCCAACCCTTCGTCCAACTGGATAGACGGCTGGCGCGCCTGTATGAGGGCACCGGGCTGAGGCTGGCGCTGGTGAAAGCGCTGGTGGACCTGCACCACGGGCGGGTGCAGGTTGAGTCGGCGCCCGGGCAGGGCAGCCGCTTCAGCGTGTTCCTGCCCGGGCGGGCGGCTTGAGCGCGGCGCGGCCGGATTTCAGACGCGCCGGCAGCGCCGGCGCGATCCAGGGTGAAGTTACTTCACCGGATGGCGCTCGCATCGCCTACGACTGCTGCGGCGCCGGGCCGGCGGTGATCTTGCTGCACGGCGGCGGCAGCCGGCGCCAGGAATGGCACACCGCCGGCTATGTCGCGCGCCTGCAGGAATTTTTCACCGTCATCACCATGGATCTGCGCGGGCATGGCGAGAGCGCCTGCCCGGTAGACCCGGCCGATTATGCCCTCGAAAAGCAAGCGCAGGACATCCTGACCGTCGCCGCCGCCTGTGGCGCAAGCCGGTTTATCCTGTGGGGCTTCTCGTATGGGAGCAAGGTTGGCCGCTATGTGGCTGTCCAATCCGGCCGGGTGGAGCGGGTCGTCTTGATGAGCGCCACACTGGGACCAGGAGCAGCGGGCCGGCTGCGCCAGGATGTGCTCGACTTCTGCGCCCACTGGCCCCCCATCCTGCAAGCCCGGCAGGCCGGCGCGCTGGATCTCGCATCGCTCTCCGCTATCGACCAGGATCTGCTGCTGCACTACAACGTCCCCGCCATGCTGGGTTGGGGGACGGCCATGCTCGACTGGCCTGCGGTGGAACCGGCCGATTTCCCCTGCCCGGCGCTGTGGTTGATTGGTGCGGAAGATGAGCCCGCCATGACCGATCTGCAGCAGTTTCAGCCGCGGCTGGTGGGTTCCCAACTCCGGGCGCAGGTCATGGAGGGTCTCGATCATGGGCAGGTATTCGATGAGATCGAGCGGGTTTTTCCAACCCTGCTGGCTTTTAGCAAACCGGCTTAACTTGCCTGCGGCGCGGCGGCGCCTTTAGGACCGGTTCGCTGCCATACCGTTCGCCATACCGCTGCATATGCCGCCGACAAACCGGCGCGGCGCTAGCCGTAGTGACCGGCGCGATCCTGAGCGGGCAGCCGGCAGCCGGCTGCCGGCTGCCGGGCGTGACGTCACCCAGGTTTGGCGTCCTGCCGGCCTTTGACGCCGCATCACCGGTGAATGGCGGGCCAAATCCAGCCGCATTATCTGCCCAATGGCTCTACCGCATCCAGCGGGAGAGCTTTTCGCCCATGATAGAATCAAGCGCATGTTGATCCGGCGGCAGCCGGCTGCGCCGCCGGTGTCGGATGGGTTTACAAACCCGCCGTGATGCTTTACGAGGGAGGCTGCACAATGTCCAAGCTGATTTATTTTATGCCCATGTCGCTGGATGGCTTTATCGCCGATGAGACCGGCAGCCAGGATTGGTCGGCGCCGGACGAGCAGGTACTGGCCTTCATCAGCGACCTGCACCGCCCCATCGGCGCATATCTCTACGGGCGCAAGAACTATGCGACGATGGCGGTTTGGCAAACGCCGGATCTGATTCCCGGGCTAACACCGGCCATGATGGACTTCGGCCGGATCTGGCAGGCAGCCGATAAGATCGTCTATTCCACATCGCTGGAGGCCGTATCTACGCCGAAGACGCGCCTGGTACGCAAATTCGAACCGCAGGCAGTTCGCGAGTTGAAGGCTCAACTGCCCTACGATATCTCGGTCGCCGGTCCGAACCTGGCCGCGCAGGCGATCCGGGCCGGGCTGGTCGACGAGTTTCAACTGCTGGCGGCGCCATATTTGCTTGGCGGCGGCAAGCGCGTTCTGCCTGGCGGCGCTGGCATACGGCTGGATCTCCTGGATGAGCGCCAGGTTGGGAATGGCTGGGTCTATCTTCGCTATCGCCCGGTGGTCTGATGGAGGCCGCGGGAGTACTGGCGCATCGGGGGGGCCTTGTCGCTTACCGCATCCTGTCTAAGGGCTTGCACAGGGCCGTTTGATTTCCTCCGTCTTGATAGGAATTGAAGTCCACCGGACAATACCTTCTTCGCGGATGCTTCTGGGCCATAATGCTCAACCCGTTGCGTTTCGGAGGTTTGTTCGGCACTCATCCAACAAACTTACCTGAAATTCATCGAAATTCCCATCTTCAACTACGAAATGTGGGTATGTGGGAAGGAAATTATGGAATAAAAACAGATCCTGGTTTGGTCATTGACTTTCTGATTTCTCGCCTTATAATGATTGTAGATTGTAAGACATTGGACGACTGACGACTGACGACTAAGGGCTGCATCTATGAGTAATATATTCAAGCCCGTACCGATCATTGAACAAACCATTGACATCCTGCGCAAAAAAATATTGAGCGGGGAGTTTACCAGCGACGGCCGGCTTCTTTCAGAGAGCGATCTCGCGGATGTGTTGGGCGTCAGCCGGACAACGGTGCGTTCCGCACTCTCCCTACTGGAAGCCGAAGGCGCAATCACCCGCCGGCATGGGGCCGGCACATTCATCAACCGCCGCGCCATGGAGCTGAGCGCCAGCCTGAACCGGATCTGGGATTTCCAGAACATGATCCTGGACAGCGGTCGAACACCCAGGGTGCAATTGATCGAATATTCGCGCCGGAAAGTTACGGATGAAGAAGTCGAGCTATTTGAAGTCGATCCGGGCGCCGAGTTTCTGGTGCTGGATCGATTATTTTGGGCCGATGAGGAACCGGTAATTTTCTCCACGAACTTATTTCCCCCCGAAGTATTTTGTGGCGCCGGGGACGAGATGCGCTTTGACCTGCCCATCCACGAATTTTTGGCTTTCCACTGCTCTCAGAAAATCGGCTACTCCATCAACAATATTTCCGCCTTCGCAGCGCCTCCCGAAGCAGCCGCCCTGCTCCAAATTCCGGTTGGCAAACCCGTCCTACAATTTGTAGACTTCTTCTACAACCCGCAAGACATCGCCCTAATGTATGGGC
>JBJSYW010000377.1:0-5938 GCA_046089985.1 Chloroflexota bacterium | reverse complement strand
CGATCGGCCATACATCCACATCGCCCTAACCGGGGTTCATCGTCGCCGTCTTCGGCATACCGTGCCGGCGGCGCAGGGTGTCGTCGAACAGGTGAATGGCGCTGCCCAGGATCTCTTCTTTGATCGCGTCCCAGTAGAAATCGCGCAGCATATCTTTCTCGTCCAGCGCCTGGTCCAATTCAACACCGGCGGTGACCACGTAAGCGAAGACCTTATCGACCGGCTCCAGGTTGAGGCGCATCTGGCGGCTGCTAAAGCGCTCTCCGCCGATGGTCAGCGTATCGCCCTGCCGGTCTTCGATGAACTGCTCCACATAGGCCGCCTTCGGCCGGCCGGCGGCGTTCGCCAGCGCAGTCAGCTCGTGCAGTTCCTGTTCCTGCCGGCTGCCGGGACGCACCCGCAGCCGGGCATGCAAATGCTCAAGATCGATTGTGAAGGGGGTGAGGGTCAGGATATCCATATCGGGGCGCCTTTCGGCGCAATTGTATCCTGTTCCGCCGCTTCTGTGGGAACCGGTGAACACCCGGGGCCGGCCCCCATTGCGAAGCCCCGCGGCCAGCCATGGGCACGCTTAATTTTGGGCGCCCGTCGCCAGCCTCACCGCCGAACCGGTCTCGTTGGTGTGCACCACGTACGTCTGGCCCCCAAAAACAAACTGCACCCGCCAACCGGGGGTCAGCGCCTGCAGGCAGCTTTCAGCCGGACCGCCCAGCCCCAGGCAGCTGTCTGACCAGGTGACCTGCTCCATCTGCTCGACCCGGATCTCTCCGGCGGCGGCGTTGATCTGCGCCCCCAGCCACTGCTGCGCGGCCAGCACCGCCGCCGGCAGCTCAGCCGGCGCTGCATCCGGCGCTTGTGTGCCGACCGGCGCAGCCGTTACCGCCGGCGCTTGTGTGCTAACCGGCGTCCCTGCGCCGGTATCCGGGAGCTGTCCGCCGGGCGCGGCGCATCCAACCAGCCAAACCACGCATACCAGCGCCATCCCAACCAGGCGTTTGCCAGATCTTAGCATGCATACCTCCAAAAATTGTCCATCGCTCACCCCCACTCCAATCCACCACATTCCCCCATTAAAACCGCCCGCTTGAGATCCGGCAATACGGAGTTCTCCCAGCTTCGCCAGGCCGGCGGCGTTCCCCCCTATCCGACCAGCCTCCCCCTATCGAAGGCGTTCAAGGGCAAATCTGCCAGCCGCTTCACCACCAACTCCGCCCGCAGTTCGCTCGCCGGGTGGGTCGTCGCCACTGCGATCGTGCGCATCCCGGCCTGCCGGGCGGCATCCAGCCCGTGCGGCGCGTCCTCCACCACGATGCAGCGGTGCGGCGCAGCGCCGACCCGCCGGGCAGCTTACATGAACACCGCCGGATCGGGCTTGCCCGGCATCCCATCCGACGATACCAGCGCCGTGAAATAACCCGCCACCCCCAGGTGCTCCATCAGCGCCTCGATAATGTGCTGCGGCGCGCCGGAGGCCACCGCCATCGGCACCCCCTGGCGCTGCAGCCGCGCCAGCCAATCCGTCACGCCCGGCAGCAGAGCGGCGTGCTGCAGCGCCAGGTCCAGGTAGATCGCTTCCTTGCGCTCCACTACCCATCGGGCGGTCACCGAGTCCAGCTCTGCCGCCACCTGCTGCATAAAGCTCAGGTTGTGCATCCCGAACAGCTCGCGGAAGCGCTCTGCGCTCAACGCAATCCCCTGCTCGGCCAGCACCTGCCGCCAGGTGGCGTAGTGCAGCTCGCCGCTGTCGATCAGCACACCATCCATGTCCCACAGCACGGCGTGCGAAGACCCGTTATCGTTTTGTGTCATTTTCATCTTCACTCCGTCACTTCCGGAGCGGGATTCTACTCGATTAACCCGGCTTGCGTGTGTCCCCCCAAGTGAAGATTTACCCACTTCTAACCTCCCGCCGGTGGCCCTATGGTAAGGTAATGGACCGGCGCAGTTGCGCGCCGGACCCATTGCGCCAGGGGGAGGCCCAGCGAGGCAACGGATGATCTTGGTCGGAATCGTACTGCTCATGTTTCTAGCCGGCGCAGCCTGGCTGCTGCGCCCCGTACCGGCGGTTGACCTGCCACAACTGCGCCCTCACCCGGCGCGCACCTACCGCGAAGCGCTGGACCGCCTGGGTGAGCTGCAGCGCATCGAGGCCGGGCAGCGCCTGAACGACCAGTGCGGCCTGCGCCTGCTGGCCCACGCCCAGCGCACCGAGCACGTCGTGCTGCTGCTTCACGGCTATGCCAACTGCCCCGAGCAGCTCAGCCGGCTGGCCGAGCGGTTCTACGCCCAGGGCTTCAATGTGCTGGCGCCACGCATGCCCCACCACGGTCACGCCGACCGCCTGGGCGACCAACTCGCCAGCCTGAGCGCCGAAGAACTGGTCGAACACGCCTCCACCGCCCTCGATATCGCCTGCGGGCTGGGCCGCCGCGTGACCGTCTTCGGCTTCTCCGCCGGCGGCGCGTTGGGGTTGTGGTTGGCCCAGAACCGCCCGGAGGTGGAGACCATCGTCACCCTCTCGGCCTTCCTGGGCGTGGGGCTGCTGCCCGATTGGCTCAACCGCCCGTTCACCAACGCCTTCCTGCGCCTGCCCAATTTCTTCCTGTGGTGGGATCCGCACGGCAAAGCCAACAGCCCCTACTCGATGGAGTACGCTTCGCCGCGTTTCTCGCTGCGCAACCTGGCGCAGCTGCTGCGCATCGCCGGGATGCTGGAGCGCCAGGCGCGCCGCCAGCCGCCCCACGCCCGCCGGGCGGTGTTTCTGGTCAACCAGGCCGACCCGGGCGTCAGCGCCGCCAGGCAGCTGGCCCTGGCCCGCGCCTGGCAGGCCCGCCTGCTGGATCAAGCCCACCTGCTGGATCAGGCCCCGCATCCCACTGCCCGCCACACCGGGGCGCTGCGTGTGCTGGTCGACTGTTTCACCGCCTCCGACCAGCCGCTGCACGACGTGGTCACCCCCGGCATGCCCGGCGCTCCGCTTGAGCAGGTGTACGAGCGCATCCTGCGCCAGGTGCTCGCCGCCCACCGCCACATCGACCAGGCCGCCGCCCGGCGCGCGGCTGAGCCACCGGCTTAGCCCTACCTGAAGCATTTACGCCGGCAAGAAACGCGCCACCGGCGCAAAAAAGGCTGCCCCGGGCGAAATGCCCGGGGCAGCCCTGGTTAATCTCCACCCGGCGCGAGCTTACTTGACCATATTCTGCGCCACGATTTCGGCCACGTCCAGCACTTCGATCTCGCTGCCGCGGTCCTTCTTGGCGTCGTTCATCATCACCATGCAGAACGGGCAGCCCACCGCCAGCGTATCCGCGCCGCTCTGCGCCACTTCGTCAAACCGGGCGTGGTTGACACGCTGCGGGCTGTGCTCTTCTTCCTTCCACATCTGCGCCCCGCCGGCCCCACAGCAGAACGAGCCCATCCCCCAGCGCTCCAGCTCCAGGTAATCGCCGCCTGCCGCCGCCTTCAGCACCTGCCGCGGCGCATCCAGCACCTGGTTGTGCCGCCCCAGGTAGCACGGATCGTGGAAAGTCAACTTGCCCAACCCATCCGGGGTGATCTTGATCTTGCCCGCCGCGGTCAGTTCGTTGAGCAGCTGCGTATGGTGGATAACGGTGTAATTCCCGCCAAAGGCCGGGTATTCGTTCTTCAGCGTGTGCAGGCAGTGCGGGCAGGTGGTCACGATGCGCTTCGGGGCCACTTCGTTCAGGATCTCCACATTCGCCTGCGCCAGCCCGAAGAAAATATCCTCCTTGCCGGCCCGTCGCGCCGAGTCGCCGGTGCACTGCTCGTTCTGGCCCAGCACGGCATAGTTCACCCCGGCGCTGTTCAGGATCTCGGCAAAGGCCCGGGCCGTCTTCTGCGCCCTGGCGTCGGTAGCGGGGGCGCACCCCACCCACCACAGCAGTTCCGGCTCGGGGTTCTCCTCGATGGTCGGCACCTTGATCCCCTCGGCCCACTTCATCCGGTCGGTGGGGGGCACGCCCCACGGGTTGACCTGCCGCTCCATGCCTTTGAAGGCCGCCTGCAGCTGCTTGGGGAACTGGTTCTCCATCAGCACCAGCGCACGCCGGATATCCAGGATATCGCGCATCGGCTCGTTGCCCACCGGGCAGATGTCGATGCACGCCCCGCACGAGGTGCACGCCCACACCGCTTCCGGCGGGATGGCGAACTCGACCAGCGGGGCCGATGATGCCTCCCCGTTCGCCAGCCGGGCGCCTTCACGGTTGATCAGGTAGCGCTTGTTGATCTCCATCGCCGCCGGCGAGAGCACTTTGCCGGTGTTATAGGCCGGGCAGACCTGCTGGCAGCGGTAGCACATGATGCAGGCATAGGCGTCGACCAACTGTTCCCAGCCCAGGTCTTCCAGCTTGCTGGCCCCGAACTCCTCCAGGCTCTCATCGTCGAAGTCGATCTTGCTCAGCTCGCCGATCGAACGCCGCTCCGGCTTCAGTAGGAAGTTCAACGGGGCCATGAACAGATGGATGTGCTTGGAATACAGGAAGTACGGCATAAAGCCCAGGATAGTGCCCAGCGCCAGCCAGAAAGTCACGTGCTCTGCCACAGTAATCGCCGCCGGCGACAGCCCGCCCCACAGCCCCGCCACAAGCGAAGCAAACGGGCGTGAGCCATCGAAACCAGCGCCGTGCGCGGCAATCTGGAACGACTGCCCCAGGAAACGCGAACCCACGTGCACGAAGATAAAGCCAGCTACGATGGCCGAGTCGCGCCGGATGCCCGCTCGCGCCGCCGGCTGCAGCAGCACATCGTCGCGGGCGGTCAGGCGCGGGTCCTTGAGCACAAAGCGCCGGATGACCATCGCCAGCATGCCGGTCAGCACGCCTACGCTCAGCAGGTCGCCCAGGAAGCGGTAGACGTCGCCGATCGCCCCCTGGCCCAGGAAGACAAAATTGGGGATGTAGCCTTCCAGCACATCCCCAAGATTGACCAGCAGGTAGTAAATGAAGCCCCAGGCGATGAAGGCGTGAAACAGGCTGGGCCAGAAGCGGATCTTCCAGGTGGGCGCGAGCGCTGCGATATTCAGCAGCACCGGCAGGCGCTTGAGCGCCAGCTTCAGATCGGGTTTGCCCTTGCCACGCAGCACAATCCGCTTGATGCGCTCCGCCACGTGGTAAACCGCATACAAGGATACCAGGACTGCCAGGACAAAGATGATTTTCTCGGCCAGTGTCAGCATGAGGCGCCCTCCTGTTCGGCTGTTGGATTTCTCTCAGTTTACCACAACCTCCAGCGAAAGGGCAGGTTTTTATACGCGGCGCGTCATAAATCAACCGCCGGCGCCGGCTCGCCCTCTATGATCTCAAAGCTGGTGTGGATCTGCGCCGTGCCGCGCAGCGTAGCCGCTACCGAGCAGTACTTCTCCTCGGAAAGCTCAATCGCCTGCGCCACCGCCTTCTCGGTCAGCCCGCTGCCCGCCACCCGGAAATGCATGTGGATCTGGCGAAACGTCCAGGGTGGGTCCTGGTCCTGCTCGCCGCTGGTGCTGATCTCCAGCACGCTCAATGGCATGCGCTTCTTTGACAGGATCTCCACCACATCCACCGCCGAGCAGGAAGCCACGGCGATCAGCATCAGGTCCGATGGCTTGATCCCCACCCCTTCATCCGGGGTAGACAGCACCACCGAGTGCCTGGTCGAATCGATCCCGACAAACTGCTTGCCCCCGATCCATTTAACAGTCGTTGTTCCCATGCGCTCCTCGCTTGTTTCCGGTTGATTTTGCGTCTCTCCGCTTAGATGCACCGGCGGCGAAAAGGTTGCATCCCGCCTCGACCGCCGCGCGCCGCGCTGCCAGGCGCGAGCGGTGATATAATCGATTAAGATTTATGATTCGAGTTTAGACAAAAAGTAGGGCGGTTCTGCCCTTGAGCAAAACCGCCCCTTGGTAGAAACTTGGAGTTGTGGACAACCAAACATC
>JBJSYW010000376.1:0-6905 GCA_046089985.1 Chloroflexota bacterium | reverse complement strand
CTGTGGGTCTGGGCGAAGCTGCTGTGGATCAACAGCGACTCGAACCAGGGCGTCATCGGGATGGCAGCTGCCCAGCGCACGCGCGGGTCCTGCGCCAGCCGGTTCTTGCACTCGGGCCACAGCAGGTTCCACATCCGTTCCAGGCTGCCGTGGGTGGCGGCAAACAGGCGCACCCAGGCCACCTCGGCCGGGTCGGGCGGGCAGGCCAGCGCAGCCGCCAGGCTGTTCTGGCGTTCCAGCACCAGGAACGGCTGCTCGCCCACCCAATCCAGCGGGGGGCGATAATCGAGGTGGCGGTGGACGTAGGCTTCGAAATGGATCAGGTTTGCGAGCTTTTGCAGGTCTTTCTCGCCCGCCTCACGCAAAGTCGCTCGGGTTTGGATCAGCATGATCTGTGTCCGCCTGGGTTATTTCTTCCTGAGCATGTCCAACGGGATCTTCAACAGCTGTTTGACCAGCCGTTGTTTTGCGTTGGGGCGCTGCACGCCCTCCACGCCCTGGTGCATCGAAACCAGCGCCTGCAGCTGGCGGCCCATCTCGAGCTGCAGCATCGAGAGCGACTGCATCACCTGGGCGCGCAGCTGGTCTTCCCCGGCCTGTTCCAACACCTGGGAGGCCAGCAGGTAGGCTTGCACGGCTTCCTCGTTGCGCTCCAGATGCTCCAGGGCCGAAGCGCGATTGCCCAGCGCCATCCCCTGGCGGCGCAGGTCGCCGGCGGCGGCAAAGACTTCTGCGCTGCCCTCGACCACCTGCAGGGCGGCCCCGGGGTCTTCCGACTGCAGGTGAGCCACGCAGGCGTTGTTGGCCATTTCGGCCGCGTTGAGCGCATCGCCGGCTTCCCGGTAAGCCGCGCAGGAAGCCTCAAACAGACGCGCTGCGCCGCGGTAATCACCGCGTTGGTAAGCAGCCTGACCGTCTTTTCCCAGCTGCTGGGGGGCGGCGTTGTCCACCATTAATACGTGATCTCCAGCAATCCTTCTGCAACGGCGCGCAGCTTATCCACCGACATATCGTTCAGCCGGATGGCCAGTTCCAGGTAGGGCCGGTTGACCGGCTTGCTGACGAATACTTGCAGCTCCAGCGGCAGCTCCTGGAAATCCTTGATGGCGCGCTGCCGGGCGGTCCACACCCCCACCGGGCCGTGCTGGTCTTGAAATTCACGGATCGAGCGGTGCAGCAGGCCGGATAGGTTTTCCAATTCGGCCATCGGTACGGCCTGTGCGCCCAACTCATAGGCTTCCAGGCGGGCCGGCTCGATGCCCGAGCGCTCAGCCAGCGCTTCCAGGGTGTAATCGGCGTCCAGGCGCGCCTGGCGCAGCAGCGCCCCAATCATGCGGTTGCGCAGGCGCAGCAGCGCGGCGGTACCTTTCAGGTTCTTCTCTTCCGGCGCGGCCGGCCGGCCGCCTGGCTCCAATAAGCTTTCGACCGGCGTTTCGAAATAGTAAGCCAGGGTTTCCAGTTCGGGCAGCGAGGCGCAGCGCCGGCCGCTCTCGATCGCAGCATAGTCCGGCGTGGCCAGCCCCAGCACGGCGGCGCAGTCTTCCGCGCTCTTGCCGGCAGCCTGGCGCGCGTTCTGTATCGATGCGCCGATGTGTTGTGCCCGTTCCTGGTAGGCGGTTGTCGTAGGTTCCACGCAGATGTCCTCAGCCTTGTACAAAATTCGGAGCAGACTGCCCTGATTTAGTTTGCATTATACCGTTAATTTTCCGTGTAAGGTTCAGCGGCGCTGCTGCCGACCGCGGTCGCGGTTGTTGGCCAGCATCTCGGCCACATTGACGCCGAACACTTCGGGGCGCAGCTTGAACCCGGCCGCTTCCAGCTTAGATGAGAACAGCGGGCGGATGCCGGTGGGGCGCATTTCGCCGATCACCTTGCCCTCCGGGCTGATGCCGGTCTGTTCAAATTTAAAGATATCGGTCAGCACCACCATGTCGCCCTCCATGCCGGCCAGCTCGGTGACCTGGGTCACCTTGCGCGAGCCGTCGCGCAGGCGGGTCTGCTGCACGATCAGGTCCACTGCCGAGGCCACCTGCTCGCGCACCACCTTAACCGGCAGGTCCAGCCCGGCCATCAGGCACATCGTCTCCAGGCGTGAGAGCGCGTCGCGGGGGGTGTTGGCATGCAGCGTAGTCAGCGAGCCGTCGTGACCGGTGTTCATGGCCTGCAGCATGTCCAGCGCTTCGCCGCCGCGGCATTCGCCCACCACGATGCGCTCGGGGCGCATGCGCAGCGAGTTGCGCACCAGGTCGCGGATGCTGCAGCCGCCGCCGCCCTCCGGGTTGGGCGGTTTGGTCTCCAACCGCACGACGTGCTCCTGCTGCAGCTGCAGTTCGGCCGCGTCTTCAATGGTGACGATGCGCTCGTCTTCCGGGATGAAGCTGGACAGGATGTTCAGCAGGGTGGTCTTGCCCGAGCCGGTGCCGCCGGAGATGATCACGTTCAGCCGCGCCACCACGCAGGCGCGCAGGAATTCGGCCATCGATTCGGTCATCGAGCCGTATCCCACCAGCTGCTCGATGGTCATGCGCTCTTTGCGGAATTTGCGGATGGTGATGTTGGGGCCGTCGATGGCGACCGGCGGGACGACCGCGTTCACGCGCGAGCCATCGGGCAGGCGGCCGTCCACGGTGGGATGGTCCTGATCAACCAGGCGGCCGAGCGGGCTGACGATGCGATCGATCACGCGCAGCACGTGCTCGTTGTTCTCGAAGCACACGTCGCTGAGGGTGACCTTGCCTTTGCGCTCGACATATACCTGTTTCGGCCCGTTTACCATCACTTCGCTGATGTCGGGGTCATCGAGCAGCGGTTGGATCGGGCCATAACCAATCAACTCATCCAGCACTTCACGGAACAGGCGCTCGCGCACGTCATCGCCCAACTGCAGCCCGGTGCGCGAATAGATCTGCGCCAGGCTGGTATAGGCCACCTGGCGGCGCTGGTCGGGCGGCAATTTTTCGGTCTCCAGCCCTTTCATCAGGGCATTGGTGAGGAAGTTCTTGACTTTACTGAGATCTACGATCTGGCCGCGCTGGCTGGCCGGCGGTGGGCTGGGAGGCTTGATCGGATTATTCACACGGTTTTCCTTATGCGCCGCTCACAGGATTACTGGGAGACCTGGTCTTCCGGAAGCAGCCAGATAATCTGCTCGCGATGCACGGCCAGAAAATCCGTGCGATAGAGTTCCTTGCCAGACAGGTCAAAGACGGTGGCATCGGTGACGGCAAAGAACGGCTCGGTCTGGTTGATCGCGTCTTTCAAGCGCTCTCCAGGGCGGATGTGGATGCTGCCCTGCACGCGCCCGGCGGCGGTCTGGATGATCACTGCCACCGCTTCTTTCGAAACGACCTCGGTGAAAAACTTGCCTTTATCATCAAATCGAATGCTCATGGTTTCCGTCCTTACTGAGGGGGCATGGTATATCCCAGCCCAGAACGAGTCAGGATATGCTGAGGGTTTTTTACGTCGTTCTCCAGCTTCTGGCGCAAGCGGGAGATACTGACCCAAAGAATTTCCTTATCATCATGATACTCAGGACCCCACACGTCAACCAGCAACTGCTCCGCGGTCAGCACGCTGCCCAGGTTGTGCGCAAACTGCAGCAGCAAGCGGTACTCGGTCGCGGAGAGATAAACTATTTTATCATCTTTGAATACTTCGGCCCGGGCGAAGTCGATCTTCAGGTTGCCGTGAGTGAAGACGGCCTGCTGGAAGGCGCTGCCGGATGACTGCGCCCGGCGCAGCACGGCGCGCACCCGCGCCAGCAGTTCGGTAGCCGAGAAGGGCTTGACGATGTAATCGTCGGCGCCGATATCCAGCCCACGTACCCGGTCGTTCTCGTTCCCGCGGGCGGTGACCATGATCACTGGTACGTTGGAGAACTCACGGATGCGCTCGCAGGCCGCAAATCCGTCGAGCACCGGCATCATCACATCCAGCAGCACCAGGTCGGGGTGTTTCTCCACCACCAGATCCACGGCTTCCTGCCCGTTGGTGGCCTGGACCACCTGGAACCCCTCGGTCGCCAGGTTGGCTTCCATCAACCGTAGATAACGCGGCTCGTCGTCGACAATCAGAATTGTCACCATGTGCTCCTCGGGTCTCATCTCAGGCCTCGTCGTTCCCCTGCCAGTGGTCCGGCAAATAAATATGAAAGGTGGTTCCGTGACCGGGCTGGGATTCAGCCCGGATTTCACCACCGTGAGACTGGATCAGCTTGCGCGAGATATACAGACCCAGCCCGGTGCCGCGCACGGTGGTGTCCTGCCCGGGGACGCGGAAAAAGCGTTTGAACAGGTTTTCCAGGTGATCGGCAGGAATGCCCGGCCCGAAGTCCTGGATGGTGATGTGCGCCCGGTCATCTTCGTGGGTCAGCTGGATGTGGATCGGCGAGCCGGGGGCATACTTCATGGCGTTGTTGATAATGTTGTCAAACACCTGGGCCAGGCGCGATGGGTCGGCCTGGATCTGTACCGGCGGGTAATCAATCGCCAGTTCCAGCTGCAGCTGTTCGTTGCGTGAGCGGGCGCGCAGCGAGATGTCGCGCAGCATGGTGTCCAGGCGGATCGGCTGGAAGTTGATCCGCAGTGTGCCGGCTTGCAGGCGCGATGAGTCGAGCATGTTGTCGATCAGCTCATGCAGGCGGTCGGCTTCTTCGTCGATGATGGTCAGGAACTCGCGGCGGGTCGGGTCGTCCCAGTGGATATCTTCGCGCAGCAGCGTTGTGGCATAGCCTTTGACAAAGCCGAGCGGGGTGAGCAGCTCGTGTGAGATGGTCGAGATGAAGTCCTCCTGCAGGCTGTCCAGCCGGCGGCGGGCCTCCAGGTCGGCGATCTTTTCGACCAGCTGGCGGTGTTCGAGCAGCTGAGCGACGTGCAAGGCGATGAATTCGGCCAGGTGCACCTGGGCGGGTAGGAACTGCGGCCCGCCGAAGCGGATAAACACCAGCGCGCCGTGCGCCTGCCCGGCGATCTTCAGCGGCAGGCCGAGCGAGTGGCGTAGGTTAATGCGGTCCTGGGTGTCATCCTCAGGTTCATCCACCCGCATCACCGGCTGCTTCTCCTGGTAGACGCGCTGGGCGGTCTTCTCGCCCCAGGCCAGGTCGGCCTCCCGCGCCCGGCCGCGCCCGATGGCCCGGGCATAGGCCGGCTCGAGGGCGCCGTTCTCGCTGCAGCAGGTGTACAACACCATGTTGTCGAAGATCAGCACGGTGCGCACCAGGCGTACGATCTCATCCAGCACGGCTTCGGTATCTTGCGATCCGGCGACGGCGCGGCTGATGGCGTAGACGGTCTCCAGCTCGTTCGGCGGGAGGCTGCCCGGGTGTTTGCTGCTGTCACTCATCGCTGCAAAGTCGCTCATCGCGATCCCTGGTCATGCAGCCGGCAGTGCGATCGCCAGGCTGAATTCGAAGCACGAGCCCTGCCCGGGGACAGACCGCACCTTGACCTGCGAGCCATGGGCTTCGATAATGCGGCGCACCATCGCCATGCCCAGCCCGGTGCCGGCGTAGCGCCGGGTGGCTGAGCCGTCCAGCTGGTGGAACGGTTCGAAGATCTCGTCCAGCTTGTTGGCCGGGATGCCGATGCCGGTGTCGATAACCGAGATGTTCACCAACCCGTTTTCGTGTTCGATCTGCACCAGCACTTTGCCGCCCTGGTGGGTGAACTTCAGGGCATTGTCCAGCAGCTGCTGGATCACCCAACCGATCTTGTCTCCATCGGCGCTGACCTTTGGCAGGCTGCCGGGGATCTCGGCCAGCAGCATGATGTCCACTGCCCGGGCGCGGGTTTGCAGCCGGTCAATGTTGCCCAGCGTCAGCCCGGCAAGGTCGATCCTCTGGATGTTCAGGTTCAGATCGCCTCGCGAGGACATCGAGAACTGGATCAAGTCTTCGATCAGCCGTTCCAGGCGGGCTTCCGCCCGGCGCATCACGGTCACGGCTTCGGATTGGGACTGGTTCAGCGGGCCAAGGCCGTTTTCCACTAGCAGGTCCAGGTAGCCCTTGATGTGGGTCAGCGGGGTGCGCAGCTCGTGCGAGATATTGGCGATGAAGTTCGATTTCAGCTGGTTCAGTTCGGAGAGGTGTTCCAGGGCCTGCTGCAGCTCCTGGGTGCGCTCTTCAACGCGCTGCTTCAAGTTTTGGTTGGAGGCGTTGAGCGCGTTTTGCAGCTCGAGGATCTGGGCGGTGACCACCTGGTCGAGCACTTCGCGGTCAATCAGGTTTAGTTCCAGCAGGGCCTGGCCCAACAGCAGGTTGCGCCCCTGAGCGGCGGTCTCTTTCTGGTAGGCCAGGGCGCGCTGCAAACCGCCTGGCTCCAGCAGGCCGCGCTCGATCAGGTAATCGCCGATGCGCGGCACCAGGATCTCCGGCGCCAGCGGCGCTCCGGTGGAGAGCCTTGCCGGCAGCGCCATGCGCTGCTCAGCCAGTACTGCCGCAACCGCCAGGTCTACGCCGCAGTGGTCACAGTACCGTACCTGGGGGTTTACGGGCAGCCCGCAGTGCGGGCAGTAAAGGTCTCCGCTCATGGGTCAGTACCTTTCCTACTCTGCTATAAATCATACCATGCGGCAGGCAAAAACGTAAACAATTTTGCCGAACGGGGCCGTGCCCCGTTGTAAAGTGATTGTAAGGTAAACCGGAGGCATTTTATTGCATAATACCCGCGTAATTATCGGGCAGCGAGGATCATGGATGTGGAGAGCCCACCCAGTATGTATGCGACGCTTTCATCAGTACGCAGTGTACCCCGTCCGTTTACGGATAACCCAATTATGCTAACAACGCGAGTGCTGGTCATCGATGATGACCCGGAGACCACCGAACTGCTGCGGATCGTGCTTCAGCCCAACGCCTTTGAGGTGATCACCACCAACAGCGCTGTGGATGGCGTGGAACTGGCGCG
>JBJSYW010000375.1:0-6787 GCA_046089985.1 Chloroflexota bacterium | reverse complement strand
CCACTACCTGACCGCCCGGGCGGTGATGTAGAACGTCCGCCGCATGGCGCGCATCCGGCAGCTGCTGCGCCAGGCCGACCCAGCAGCCGAGGTCAGCCCCGAACTGCTGGCCCAGCTGGACCTGCTGCCCGATCAGAGCCGGCGCTTCAGCGAGCTGCTCAACAACATCACCCTGCTCACCCACCAGCTTGAGCAGCGCTACCGCGGCATCCTGCCCTACCAGGTGGAGACCTCCCCGCTGCAGCGCCTGGCTACCCGCCTGCATCTGCGCCGCGACCCGGTACGCGTGCTCTGGCAGCACAACGACCGCTACGAGCAGAAGATGATCGAGCTGCGCCGGCAGCGCCGCCAGATGCTCGAAACCTACTTCTCGCTCAACAAGCAGCTGCGCAAACAGCTCTACGCGCTGATCCCAGCCATCCAGGCCAACCGCGAATCGCTGCCGCTGCTGCGCGCCGCCGCCGGTTACCACGACATCCTGCAGCGCATCGTGATCACCCCGCGCATCCACCAGGGCATGATCACCGCGCGCGACCCGTTCGCCATCAACACCACCGTCTACAACCTGCATGAGATCAACGCCATCGCCGGCGAGTACGGCAACCCCGGCATGGTGCTGGGGCTGCAGATCAGCCTGTCCACCCAGCCCGAGGCGCTGGTCTCGCTGGACCGCCGCATGGGCGTGCAGGCCGAGCAGGTGCGCCGCGAACACCCCGAAGCCGAGCTGCCGCCGATCTGGCTGATCCCGCTGTTTGAGGATGTGGAGGCGGTGGGCGGCATCCCGGCGTACCTGGACCGCGTATGGGACTACGCCACCCAGTCGCGCCACACCGGACAGGCCCCGCAGGAGCGCTTCGCCGAGATGATCACCGAGGTGTTCATCGCCGGGTCGGACCTGAGCCAGCAGATCGGCCAGGCGCATTCGGCTTTTCAATACCTGCAGGCCAAGTACCGAGTGCAGACCTGGCTGGGCGAGCACGGCGTGGCCGAGATGGTGCGTCTGAAGCTCGGCTCGGGCGAGCCGATGCAGCGCCAGGGCGGCTACTACTCGCGCGTCGCCGGGCGGCCGGCCTTTCCGAACCACCGGGCGCACCACCGGCGGTTCTCGACCCATCTGCCCGCCGCCGCCCAGAAAAGCACCGCCTATGCGGTCACTCCGCTGCAGGGCGTCTTCCTGGGCGGCGACCTGCGCACCTTCCAGTCCAGTCTCTCCGAGCAGATGCGCCACCTGCCGGTGGGCGAACTGGCCGGGCTGCTGTACCACGTGCGTCAGGCGCAGGCCACCCACCGCGCCAACCTGGTGCGCGCCGCCGAAACCATCGGCGAGAGCCGCCTGGGCGCGCAGCGCCGCGCCGTGCAGGAGCTGGAGCGACTGACGATCGGCGTCAACGAGCCGCTGTACACCGGCTTCCTGCAGGAATACAGCGAGCATTTCCGTCACATCCTGTACGGCCGGCCGGAAGATGTGATCGGCATCCACGTCATCTCCTACTTTATCGGCCGCTCGATGCCGCAGCTGCGCGACCGGCCCACCTCGCGCCAGCGCGCCGCGGCCGGGGCCGGACGCGGCCAGCAGATCCTGGCCAATATCGCCGGGATCATCCCGTTCGCCAAGCAGGGCAGCCTGCTGCGCGCTATCGCCCACAACCAGGCCCAGTCGATGGTGCTGGGCGTCAACCAGCTCACCACCGGGCTGTTTCGCGCCCTGGATTACTACGCCCAGAAAGCCTTCCCCGAGGCCGAGCGCGACAGCCTGATCGCCGAGCGCATCCTGCCGCACCTGCCGGTGTATGAGATCCTGTTCAACCTGCGTGTCTTCCAGGATCACCAGGGCGAGTTCATCAAGCGCATCGAGACCGCCTTCCCAGCCGGAAACTCGGCCTTTGTGGCGCTGCGCGAGGACAACGACGCCATGCTGCGCTTCCTGCCGCTCTTCCAGCAGGAACTGCTGCGCCGCCACGGGCTGAACGTCAGCGATTTCTTCTGCGCCCCAGCCGGCGGCGGCGAAAGCGCCGCGGCGGCCTTTATCCCCGAACTGCTGCCCACCCTGCGCCCCGACCTGGCGGTGCTGCTGCACAAGGACCTGTTCAACTGCGACCCGGCCGCGCTGCTGGACTACGCCGATCCCGACCAGGACGGCGAATGGCGCAGGCAGGTGGCCCACCTGCTGCAGCTGCCCGGGCAGGTGCGCCACTGGCGGGCGATCATCTGGGACCTGATGGGCGACTCGCTGTACCAACGCGTGCAATCATTTACCGAATTAGCCACCGCGCTGTACTCTTTCTCCGCCACGCGCGCCTTCGGCGCCCCGGCCCCCGCCCCGCGCAGCGCCCGCCTGCCCTCCGGCCTGACCGGCTTTGTGCGCACCGCCCGGGTCGACGATGAAATGCGCCAGTTCCTGCTGGGCGCGGTCGAATACCTGAACGCCTTCGCCGAAGGCAGCCTGGAGGTGCCGGTGAGTATCATCCGCGCCCTGAACGACGTCGAGCGCATCGCCATGATCGAAGAGACCGCCCTGCCGGCTGCCAAACAGGATGTGCTGCGCTGCGCTCTGCTGCAGATCGCCCGCCTGACCGGCAACAACGGATGATCCAACCCGGGCGGCCGGCAGTATCGCCGGCCCGCTCGCCCAGGAAACCTGCCCTATGCCCCCTGCCCGCCTGTCCGACTTCGGTATCCGCATCGGCGAGCTGCCGCCCGGCCCGCTGAACAAGCTCAGCGATGTGCCCGGCGTGCGCGTCGGCCACTGCACCATCGACAGCGAACGCCATAAGACCGGCGTGACCATCATCAGCCCGGGACCGGCGGACCTGTTCACCCACAAGCCGGCCGCCGGCTGCTGCGTGTTGAACGGCTTCGGCAAGACCACCGGGTTGGTGCAGCTGGAAGAACTGGGCACGCTGGAGACGCCCATTGCCCTGACCAACACGCTCAACGTCGGCCGGGTGCACGACGCGCTGGTGGAGCACATGCTGGAGCAGGCCGCCGCGGCCGGGGTCAACCTGATCTCGGTCAACCCGCTGGTGGCCGAGTGCAACGACGCCTACCTGAACGACATCCAGTCTCGCCCGGTGCGCGGCGAGCACGTGCGGCGCGCCTTCGCCGACCTGCGGGTGGACTTCGCCGAAGGGGCGGTGGGAGCCGGCGCGGGCATGTCGTGCTTCCAGCTGAAAGGCGGCATCGGCTCGGCTTCCCGGCGCTTCGCTCTCGGCGGGCAGGCGTTCACGCTGGGAGCGCTGGCGCTGGCGAACTTCGGCGCGCTGCGCGACCTGCGCCTGGACGGCCGCCCGGTGGGGCGCGAGCTGGAGCCTGTGCTGGCCGCGCAGCGCCAGGCCGACCAGGGCTCGGTGATCCTGGTGCTGGCCTGCGACGCCCCGCTCTCCGACCGGCAGCTGCGCCGGGTCAGCCGGCGGGCCGGGGTGGGCCTGGCGCGCCTGGGCTCGCAGCTGGGCCACGGCAGCGGCGACATCGCCATCGCCTTCTCCACCGCCAATGCGCCGGCGCTGGACGAGCCGGGCGAGATCATCACGCTGCGCTGCGTGCGCGAAGACCGGCTGGACCTGCTGTTCCGGGCCGCGGCCGAATCGGTCGAGGAGGCGGTGCTGAACGCCATGCTGAGCGCTCCGCGCACGGTCGGCTTCCAGGGCCGGGTGCGCGAGAGCCTGGCCGATTACCTACCGGCGCTGCTCGGTCGCCCGCCGGGCGCCGGGCGGGAGCAGTGAGACGGCAATCCAGGCCAGCCCGCCGGCGGCAGTCACCAGCAGCACCGCCGGCCCCAACAGTTCGTACAGCCAGTAGGCCGCCCCGGAGGCCACGAACAGCGCCGCCCCGCTGCGCAGGCCGATCCAGCCCTCGTCCCGCGCCTTGCGCAGGATCAGCAGGTTAAGCGGCAGGTACAGCACGATCACCGTCAGCAGGCCTGGCATCCAGGCGCCCAGCGCCAGCGTGCCGCCCACGTGATAGACGGCGTTGTGCAGCTGGGTGGCTTTGATCACGAACACCGCCGATTGAGCGGTGCGCCGGTTGCCGATCAGCGCGTGCAGCAGCAGCGCCGCCCCGATCAGCCCCACCAGCAGGCACAGTTCCACTTCCGAGGCGATATGGTTGGCATCCGGCAGGAAGCGCACTCGCCAGGCGGTGGGGTCGAACAGCAGGTGCTCTTCGACGTGATGCAGCACATAGGCCACCGGCGCGAAGAGCAGCGCCTGCTGGAACGACAGGCGCCGGCTGATCCGCCAGAGCGGCTGGAGCGGATTAATCATGCTCTCCGCCTTCTTCCTCCTGTCCGGTGGGGTGGCAGGCCATGCAGTCGGCAAAATCGGCAATCCCCTCTTCGCGATGTTTGGCCTCGATCTCAGCCGGGTTATGCTCGTGGCAGCCGTAGCAGGTGTAGCCCTGCAGGCTGTCTGGGTGGCAGACCGTGCAGGCGCTCAGCCCACCCTCACCATGGTCGATCGGGAAGCGGTGGGGGGCGTTGAACTGCGCCGGGGTCCAGGCAGCCACTGTGTGGCATTCGGCGCAGCCGCCGGGGAACAGCCCCTGGTGGCGCGCCGGCTCGGCATGGCAGGCGCGGCACTCCACCGGCGTGCCTTTGAAGCGGCCGTTGGCGTGGCAGGCCTCGCAGGCCACCCGAGCGTGGGCGCCGTCCAGCTTGAAAGCGGTCAAGGAGTGATCGAAATCGGCCTGCTGCCAGCTTTCCGGGGTGTGGCAGCCGGCGCAATCCCGGCCGAACTGGCCCTGGTGGGCGTCGTCGTCCAGGTGGCAGGCGGCGCACGCCGCCGGAGCGTCCTGCAGCTCAGCGGGCGAGCGCGCCCCGGCATGGCAGCCAACACAGCTCATCCCGGCATGCCTGCCGAGCAGCTGAAACGCCAGCCGGTTGTGGTCGAAAGCCGCCCCGTAGCGGTCTACCCCATCATGGCACGCCAGGCAGCCGCCGCCAAAGGCATCGATGTGGGCAGGCAAAAACCCGGCCTGCAGCGGGGCGTGACAGTCGCTGCAGACCTGCACATCGAAGACCGCCAGGCCGGCGGTGTGGCAGTCGGCGCAGGTGAAGTATGCCCCCTGGCTGGTGTAGCGGTGGGCCTGCAGCGAATAGCCCACTGCCAGGTGCGGGAACTGCTCCAGGTCGAGCAGCGTCAGCGCGGCGCTCCCGCCGTGATGGTCGGTGTGGCAGTCAGAGCAGCGGCTTTGCCGGCTCTGCGCCAGCATCACCCGGTGGAAATTGGTCGGGTCGCCGGTCAGGTCGGTATGGCAGTCCAGGCACAGCTCAGACATGCCGCGCGGATCCCACGGCGCAGTATGGCAGGCCGCGCAGCGCCCGCTTAGCTCGGCGTGCGAAGCCACCCCGCCCAGCACCGCCCCGCGCGCTTCGGCGTTCAACCCGCCTGGGCTGAACATGCGCCCGCCCTGCATACCGGTCAGCGCCAGAATCAACAACAGCGTGAGCAGCGCGGCGGCGATCCCCAGCGGCGAAAGGCATCCCAGCGGCTTATGGCGCTCCAGGCTCATCAGCGGCTCCGTGGCGGGTCTCAGTGCAGGAAGGTGGCATAATACAGTGCGGCGATCATGTGGATGAAAGCGGCGCTGAAGAGCGCCACGCCCAGCGGGATATGCACGGTATGCCAGGTGGAAAGCAGCCGCCGGGCAGCCGCGCGGGTCTGCATCTGGCGCTGCAACTGCGCCTGCCGGCGGCGCAGAGCGGGCAGCCGGCGCGCCTGGGCCGGGTCTGGATGCGCCAACCGGGCCTGGATGGCGGCGATCTCGCTTTCGATGGCGCTGTTCTCGGCCTCTAAGCCTTCAGCGGTGCGTGGGATGGCAGTATATAGATAGCGCCCGATAAACCCACTCAGCACCACCGCGGCCGTCAGCCAGGTGGTCACCCCAGCCAGCCCGTTGAACTTCCAGGCGCTGTGCAGCAGCACAAGGTAAGGCCCCACCAGCCCGGTGAAGATGTGCAGTTTCAGCCAGCTGGACATGCGCCCCCACCGCGCGCTGCGGCTGCGCTTGCGCAGCGAATAGAGCGTCTCGGTCAGCAGCATCAGCACAAACCCGACCACCCCGAAGGTATGCCCCACCAGCTCTCCGGCCGGCGGGACCGCGCGCCAGTAGAAAACCAGCCCTGCATACGCGCCGGTCAGCAGCAGGATGGCAGCCAGGGCCAGCCACAGCTCGCGGCTGCTGCGCGGGGCGATCACCGCCGCTCTCCCTGCCAGGCGGCGGCGAAATCGGCCAGCAGGGCCGAAACCGGCGCGCCGGGCGCCAGCAGCTGCTCCCGCAGCGGGGTGATATCGGCCTGCTCGCCGATCAGCCGGCGCAGCGCATCGGTTGGCGCCTGGTCGCCCAACACCACCGCCCCCAACAGGCTGTGTGGGCCGACCATCACCCGCAGCCGATTGGCGTCAAAACGCATCTGGGCCGGCACAGCCTCGCGCGGGAAGCGCCAGGTTTCACTGTCACCGCGGGCGATGCCCGGCAGGTCCTGGTCCGCGCCCTGCCCAACCGCGCCGATGATCGTGACTGGCAGCCCAGCCAGGCGGGTGACGTTAACCGGAACCGGCCGGCGGTACGCCTTGCGCAGCGCCGGCGCATCGCCCACCGCCATATTATGACCGGCCACAATCCCCTGCTGCCGGGCGGGGCCCCACAGGCTGTCGAGGAAAGCGCCGCCGGCGGCGGGGTCATACACCTGGGCCACGTCTCCGGCAGCATAGATGTGCGGATCACTGGTCTGCAGCCACTCATCCACCAGAACACCGCGGCCGGTGTGCAGGCCGGCCGCCGCCGCCAG
>JBJSYW010000374.1:0-3863 GCA_046089985.1 Chloroflexota bacterium | reverse complement strand
GCTGCAGGCGGCGCCGCGCAGGTTGAGCGTTTTAGGGATGACGATGTGCGAGTTATCGTGGATGCGGAAGGTGAAATCACCGCCGTCGAAGGCGCCGCGGAACAATGCCCGGGCCAGCGGCAGGATCTCGGCCGGGGTGGGCGGAGGTGGGTTGGTGGGCGTAGGCGGGACCGTAGTGGGTGGGGGCGGCAGCGTGGGCAGCGGGGTTTCGCTGGGCGGCAGCGGCTGTGTAGGCGGCGGCGCGGACGTGTTGGTGGGCGCGAGCGTGGCCGCGGCAGTGGCCGCAGCGGTGGTAACCGACGTCGCAGCGCCGGTCGGCGCGGCTTCGGCCGGCGAACCGGGATAATTGCAGCCCGCCAGCGCAAGGATCAGCAGCAGGCGGGGGAGGTGGCGCAGCATGGTACGGGCGAGCATGAACGGCTCCTTTGGAATGGCGAAGGATACTACCTTAGTTATAACACGTTCCGGCCGGGCGGGATGGACCTGCCCGGGTATGTTACTGTTTTCTTAACCTGTGCGGCACAGATCGATCGAAAACCCCCATTAATTGGGGGCAAAGTGCAGGTACAGCCAGAAAATAGAACAAGTTTTCTATTATGATTGTTGCATGGTTGGTCCACTCAATTATCGATTTACCGGAGGCAAAATGAGCGAAAGGTTCGAACGATGGGCGCCGGAACTGCCGCGGCCGGCGTGGTGGGCGGCGCAGCGCTGCGAAACGGCGCAGCGCTGGGGCGAACTGCCCGGCGAGCACGAGCGGCTGGCTGAGGCGGTTTCGCGGCTGGCGTGCGAGGATATCGTACTGGAGCAGCCGCCGGGCTGGGAAACGGCTGTTTATGAAGTGATGGACTGTGTGTTGAGCCTGCGGCGCAGCCGGCCGGCGCCGGTACAGGCGCGCCTGGCCCGTTTTTCCCGGGCGCACCCGCAGCTGTGCGGGCTGGAAGACCTGCTGGTGTTGATCGACGGTTATACCTCGCCGCAAGCTTTTGGCCTGTGCGAACTGGGCGAGGCGCACTCCCGGCGTCTGGTGGCGCTGCGGCAGGTGTGCCGGGCGCTGCTGCGTGAACTGGAGCAGGATTGGCCGGGCGGCGACGAGCGCGAGCGCCTGGCGGCCTGGGCCGATGCCCGGCAGCCGCAGGATTTCATCTGCCTGGGCGCCCCGGGTTTTGGTCCGGCGGGTTTCCAGGACCTGCGGCGGCGCTTTGGCGCGCCGGCTGCGCTGGTCGACGGGAGATTGGCGGTGTGGGTGGGGCGGGTGCTGCACCGGCGCCTGGCGATGGTGGATGCGCTCGACCGCTTCGAGCGGGCCTGCCAGGACTGTGGAACGCCGGCTCCGCTGGCGCAGGCGACGCTGCAGGCCGGGCTGAGCCGGCGCACCCGGGCGGGGGAGGCGCGGCCGGAGGAGCCGGCCCGCCTGTCCGGTCGGGCGCGGGCAGCCGGCAGCCGGCGCTCAACCGGCAGCCCGCGCTCAACCGGCGGTCAGGGCTCTGTTTCCAGCGCCGCGCTGCACAGGCAGCCGTAGGCCAGGGTATAGATGATTGATTCCAGCGGGGTCAGCAGCAGTTCGGCCGCCAGCGACAGACCGGCGGCGAGCGGCATGGCGTTTAGCGCCTGGTAGACGCTTACGAAGCTGCGCGATACGGCGCCGGGTTGGGCAGCCAGGCTGCCGGCCAGCCCGGCGCCGGCAGGCATACCGGCGGCCAGCGCACTGGGGGCAACCATCGCCGTCATTCCGATCGCCAGCAGCAGCGGCAGCAGGCGCAGCATCCCCAACGCTGCGGCGATGCCTAGCACCGGCCCGACAAAGCTGCCGGTCAGGCGCAGCCCCTCGTCCAGCCCGACCGATTGGCGATGGATGGCGGAAGTGGTCAGCAGGGCGTAGGCGCGCCGCGGGGCGGTCTCTACCCCGGCCGACAGGCTGCCGCCGAGCAGGATGGCGCGGATGGTGAAGGCCTGGGCGGCGCCGATCAGCGCGGCGCACACCAGGAAGAGGGTGGTGAAGACCAGCACGGCGAAAGGATGCAGCCCGGGGACGCCGGCCAGGAAGGCCGGGATAGCCAGCAGCAGGGTGGAGACTGCCAGCAGGGTGAGCAGCGCAGCGGCCATACGCAGAGCGGTATGGCGGAAGACGGTCCACACCTCGCGCGGGCTGACGGCCGGTCCGCCCAGGGCGCGGCGGGCCGTTCCCAGCACCAGGGCGGTTTCCACCAACAGGTAGGGCCCGAACAGCAGCAGCGCCAGGAACAGCCAGGCCAGCGTCCCGGTCGGGGCCAGGCGCGGCGCCTGGCGGAAGAGCACCGCCAGAAGGCCAAGCCAGAGCAGCTCGGGCCCGGCAGCCAGCAGCTGCAGCGCACGGCGCAGTAAGGCGAAGAAGAAAGCGAACAGACTTTTCACAGCTAATCCCCCAAAAACCTATTCTAAATCCGATTATAACTGTCGAATTTCGATAGGGGATTAGGAGTGGCTGAAAGATCCCGTCTCCCGGCTGCCAATTACCCGGTCCGGGACGGGTCGAGCGGCGGTGCGCCGGGCGCGCTGTTCGCCGGTGCAGCCGGCGCGGGCAGCGCCTGCACCCAACTCAGGTAGGCCAGGCAGCGCTCGACCAGGCGCTGTGGGAAGGCAAAGCCCAGGTGCGCGCCCACCTGTTTTGCCAGGCGCAGGTACAGGTCCACTGCCTGCCAGAGCACGGCCCAGTTTTCTCCGGCGTTGCCCCCCAGGCTCAGCTGCTCCAACTCGGCCCACAGTTCGGGCGGGGTGACCTTCTTCAGCCCGCGCCCGTGGGCCTTGAAGCGCAGCCGCCAACCGTTCAGTGATTGGATGTGCCAGATCAGCATCGGCAGCAGGTGCCCCTGCAGCATGGCTTCCTGGAGCATGCTGCGGGCCGGCAGCAGATCGTCGCGCCACAGGTACTTGGCCAGGTAGGTGGTCTCGTGGAAAAACAGCTCGACCTCCTGTAAGTAGCTTTGCTGGTCTGGGGGGAGCGGGATAAAGGCGCGGTGGGTGGGCGGCGGCATACCGGCGGTCAGGCCGTCCTTGTCCAGCAGCACCTGGTAGCCCAGGTCGAGGTCGGGGTCGAGCGGGGAGCCGGCGATGCGGCGCAGCAGGGTGGCGGGCATGACGGTCAGATCGAGCTTCAGGCCGTCCCGATCAAACTGGGTGATGTAGGCGAAACAGCGGTCATCCGGCGCTTGTCCGTCAAACCAGGGCTTGATCGGGTCACGGTACAGCACCAGCACGCGTCCGAAGGCTTCCAGCCAGTCACGGCTGTCAAAGTAGGGTTGGATGCCGGGCGGGTCGTTGACGGCTACAATCAGGTCGTAATCGGACAGGGCATCGACCGGAGCGCCAGGGGCGGTGCGGCTGCTGGTGAGCAGCAAGGCGCGCACGGCAGGCTGGGTTTCGGCCCAGGCCTGCAGCATCTGCAAAACGGCTTGGGGTTCAGGCATCGCGGGTTCCTCCTCGGTTCAGGCCACTATACCACGCGCCTGCAGCCCAGGCATGTGAATTTTTTTACCGGGAATTTATGCCGCCGGGCCGGGCCGGGCGGCTGGCGGCAGGTATAATCGGAGTACTTAACTCTTTTATTGGTGGCCTGGGGGAAGGGATGGGTCGGATCGTCCGGCTGAAGACATGGGAAGCGGTGATATTGGCAGGCAGCAGCCTGGGCGCGCTGGCGCTGGGCTGCCTGATTGTGTTCTTGCTGGCAGTGTGGAGCGGGCCGCCGCAGGCGGCCCGGACGCCCGCGACTTTGGCGAGCGCTGTGGGCGGCCCGGGCGGTCCGGGGGGTGAGGATGGGTTGGGCCAACCGCCCGCCAGAACGGCAGGCCAGGTCGCCTGGCCCGCCGCGCCTGCCGCGGCGCAGG
>JBJSYW010000373.1:0-4309 GCA_046089985.1 Chloroflexota bacterium | reverse complement strand
CTGACGGCCCCGCCGCGCCTGCCCGATTTCCCACAGGCCGGCCGGCTGGGGCGGGTGCTGGGCGGTAAAGTGGAAGTGTTCGCCGGCCCCAGCGACAGCGCCCCGGTGGTGCAGGAGCTGTTTGAAGATTCTATCGTGGTCTGGGAGCGCGAGCTGGTGGGTTCGCGCCCGCTGTGGATCACGCAGCGCTTTGTGCAGACCCCGGGCGGCTACATCTACGCCCCCAACCTGCAGCCGGTGCAGAACCACCCCAACACACCGCTGGAAGTACTGCCCGCGGCCGGGGGCATGTGGGTGGAAGTCTCGGTGCCCTACGTCGATATCGTGCTTGCCAACCCGCCGGCCCGCTCGCCGTGGCTGGAATACACCAGCACACCGCGCCTGTATTACAGCCAGGTAATGTGGGTCGACCAGATCCAGCGGGACGAGCGCGGCCAGCTGCTCTACCGCCTGTCGGACCGCTACGGTGGGTTCGGCGATTTCTTCTGGGCCGCGGCGGAAGCCTTCCGCCCGCTGACCGCCGATGAGCTGACCCCGATCCACCCCGAGGCCACAGATAAGCTGGTGGTGGTCAACTTGATCGACCAGACGCTCTCCTGCCTGGAGGGCAAGGAAGAAGTGTACTTCTGCCGCGTGTCGACCGGGCCGTTGATCAAGTCGAGCGAAAAGCCGAAAGGCAAGTGGGCCACACCCCCCGGCACGCACACCATCTGGCGCAAGTTGATCTCGGTGCATATGACCGGCGGCACCACCGGCGGCGGCTATGACCTGCCGGGGATCGGCTGGACGACGCTCTTCGCCAGCGCCGGGATGGCAATCCACTCCACCTTCTGGCACAACAACTACGGTTTCCCGCAGTCGCATGGATGTGTCAACTGCACGCCGGAGGATGCCAAGTGGATTTTCCGCTGGACGCTGCCGGAGGTGCCCTCCGATCTGGGGGACATCACCGTGGCGGGGGGGATCAGCACCAAAGTATCGGTGATCGAAAGCTGAAGCCGGGTCGGCGCTGCGCTGCAGCATTGATCGGGTAGAAAATAAGGAGTTATCAGGTATGGAGCTGTCAAATATTGGGATTGGGTTTGCATTTTTAGCCGGGCTGGCGTCATTCCTGTCGCCGTGCGTGTTTTCGCTGGTGCCGGCCTATATCGGCTACCTGGGCGGGCGCTCGGCGGCTTCGGCGCGCTGCGGCAAGGTCAACCCTTGGGTGCCGTTCAGCCACGGGGTGGCCTTCGTGTGGGGCTTCAGCCTGGTATTTATCTCGTTGGGTGTAGCCACTTCGGCCATCGGCGGGCTGCTGTATGACATGCGCACCTGGCTGGCGCGCATCGGTGGGGTGGTGGTAATCATCTTTGGCCTGCATATGATCGGGATCTTCCGCATCCCGTTCCTGGAGTATGACCTGCGCGCCCAGTCGGTGCCCGACCGTAATCGCGGCTATATCGCCTCGCTGCTGATGGGCGTGTTCTTCTCGGCCGGGTGGTCGCCGTGCGTCGGCCCGATCCTTGGCTCGATCCTGACCATCACGCTCAGCGGCGGTTCGATCTCGCAGGGCCTGGTGCTGCTGACCGCCTACTCGGCCGGTCTGGCGATCCCCTTCCTGGTGGCTTCGGTGCAAATTGGCCTGGTGACCACTGCCCTGCGCCGCTATGGCAAGGTGATGCACTACGTCGAAGTGGCGATGGGTGTGCTGCTGGTGATCGTGGGCGCGATGCTGCTGACCGGGCAGTTTGAAAAGCTGGCCCAATACAGCTCGTCGTTCTTCGGCATCTATGACGAACTGGCGCTGGGGCGCCTGCTGGTGATCGGCCTGGCGGTGCTGGCGGTGCTGGCGCTTATCCCGGCTTTTATCGCTCGCCAGAAGGGCCGCAGCTTTCTGACCTGGTGGCTGTTCGGCGTCACGCTGTTCCCGGTGGCGCTGCCGATGGCGCTCTTTGTCAAGCGCGCCGGCGTCTCCGCTGAAAGCAGCTCCACTGGCAGCGTAGAGACCGGCGTTTCCGGCTAAGCGGGAGAACCCACCTTGACGCCAACGAGTTCTCCGAGTACGAAATCGTCCGCCAGCCGTAAGCTGATGTGGATTGTCACCGGCCTGTGGGTGGGGGTGTGCCTGGGGGCGGTGGTAATCGGCGGGCTGTTGTACAACGGCTCGATCCTGGATCAGCGCGGCGGGTCGCAGGCCGCTTCCAGTGGGCCGGCGCTGGCGAAGATGGAATCGGGCACGCCGGCAGATGACTTCGCACTGCCCGACCTGGCGGGCAAGACCGTGCGGCTGTCAGACTTCCGCGGCAAGGTGGTGGTGTTCAACTTCTGGGCCACCTGGTGCGGGCCGTGCGTGGAAGAGATGCCGATCTTTGAGCGCTACCAGCAGCAGTACCCGGGCTTTGTGATGATCGGGATCGACACGGAAGAGACCGCCGAGCAGGTACAGGCGTTCTTGAAGACCACCAGCATCAATTACCTGATCCTGGTAGACCAGCAGGCAGAAGCAGCCGAGCAGTACCGCGTGCAGCTGCTGCCCACCACGATTATCGTCGACGCCAACGGCGAGATCCGCTACCGCCACTATGGCGTGTTGAGCGCCGAGCAGCTCGATTATTACCTGACCAGCCTGGGAGTGATCCCCGAATGATTGATGTCACCCTCTATACCCGCCAGGGCTGCCACCTGTGCGAAACTGCCAAAACCGACCTGGAAGCGCTGCGCCCGGTCTTTCCGCACCGCCTGGTGGAAGTGGATATCGACAGCGACCCGGCCCTGGTGCAGCAGTATGGGGTCGAAGTGCCGGTGGTAGTCTCTGGGCCGTTCACGTTGAAAGCGCCCTTCACCCGCCAGGAACTGCAGGTCACGCTGTCGGCGGCGATCGACCGCGCCCGCCATATCTTGATGGTCGAGAACTCGCCGCTGCTGGAGCAAGTGCGCACGCAGGCCGCCTGGACCCGTTCGGACCAGTTTGACCTGTGGCTGTCCAACCACTACATGAGTTTCCTGAACATCCTGGTGGCGATCTACCTGGGGCTGGCTTTCCTTGCGCCGGTGCTGGTGCGGGCCGGCTATACCACCCCCGGCAACCTGCTTTACAAGACATACGGGTTCGTCTGCCACCAGCTGAGCTATCGCTCGTTCTTCCTGTTCGGCGAGCAGATCGTCTACCCGCGCCAGGCCGCCGGGTTGGAAGAACTGGAGAGCTTCTCCCAGGTCACCGGGTTGGGTGAGTCGGGCAGCGTGGACGACGTATTCGCGGCGCGCAGCTTTGTGGGCGACGAGCACGTTGGGTATAAGGTGGCCCTGTGCGAGCGGGATGTGGCGATTTACGGCAGCATCCTGCTGTTCGGGCTGCTGTTCTCAGCCACCGGGCGGCGCTTGAAATCCATCCCGTGGTGGCTGTGGCTGGCGCTGGCGATCGTTCCGATTGGCCTGGACGGCTTCAGCCAGCTGTTCAGCCAGCCGCCGCTCAATTTCATCCCCTACCGCGAAAGCACCCCGGCGCTGCGAGTGCTGACCGGGTCGCTGTTCGGCCTGATGACCGCCTGGTTCGGTTACCCGATGGTGGAAGAGAGCATGGCTGACACGCGCAAGTACAAGACCGAGAAACTGCGCCGGCTGCAGGGGCGGTGAGCGAAGATGGTGCATGCACAGCCGGATCAGGTCCGGTATTTGACGTTTGCTTCGTTTGAAGCCGCCGGGGTGGCGCACGCGCTGTTCACCCGTCAGGGCGGCGTCAGCCCGCAGCCGTGGGCCTCGCTGAACCTGGGCAGGACGGTGGGCGATGCGCCCGAGAATGTGCTGGAAAATCGCCGGCGGGCCTTTGCCACGCTGGACCGGCCGTTTGAGAGCCTGTTCGACGTTTGGCAGGTGCACAGCAAGGACGTGGTGTGCACCGACCGGCCGCGCCGGCCCGACGAGACCCATCTGCGCGCGGATGCGATCCTGACCGACCGTCCCGGGGTGACGCTGTTCATGCGCTTTGCCGACTGCGTGCCGGTGCTGCTGTTCGATCCGCGCCGGCGGGCGGTGGGGTTGGTGCATGCCGGCTGGCAGGGCACCGTATCTGGGGTGGTGGGCGAAGCGGTGGCGGCGCTGCAGGCCCGCTACGGTTCGCAGCCGGGCGACCTGCTGGCGGGGATCGGCCCGTCGATCTGCCAGGCGCACTACGAGGTGGGTAAAGAGGTGATCGAGCAGGTGCAGCGCGCCTTTGGCGAACGAGCCGGAGAACTGCTGGCGCAGCAGGCCGAGCCGGCCGCGGGCCATACCGGGGTGCACCTGGATCTGTGGCGGGCTAACCGGCTGGCGCTGGAGCGGGCCGGGGTGC
>JBJSYW010000372.1:0-4413 GCA_046089985.1 Chloroflexota bacterium | reverse complement strand
CCGCTGGCCAAGATCGCCTCCGGGGGCGAAACCTCGCGCTTGATGCTGGCCTTGAAGAACGTCCTGGCGCAGGCCGACCACGTGCCCACGCTGGTTTTCGATGAGATCGACCAGGGCATCGGCGGGCGGGTTGGCATGATTGTGGGCCAGAAACTGGGCGGGCTGGGCCGCCGCCACCAGGTGCTGTGCATCACCCATCTGCCGCAGTTGGCCGCCTTTGGCCGGCAGCATTTCCACGTCGAAAAACACATCCAGGCCAACCGCACGCTGACGCGCGTGCGCCAGCTGCAGGGGCAGGAGCGCCTGGATGAGCTGGCCCAAATGCTGGGCGGCAAGAGCGAGGGCACGCTGCAGTCGGCGCGCGAGCTGTTGCAGGCGGCCCAGGCTGGCTAGGCACACGATGGGCCTGGAGAGCATCCGCACGGCGCGCATCTTGCAGGCCCGCCGGCGGCGCGCCAGGCGCCAGGGCCGCGCCGGGCCGCGCCTGGGGCGAATCGCCGCCGGGCTGCTGGCGCTGCTGCTGGCCCTGGGCGGGACGGCGCTGGCGGTGGGATACAGCCGGGTCACCCAGGACCTGCCGGCGGTGGAAACGCTGGCCGAGCTGCTCGATCCGCCGGACGGGCTGCTGAACACCCCCACCCGCCTGTATGACCGCAGCGGGCAGCACCTGCTGCTAGAACTGAGCAGCCCGGCGTTGGACGGGCAGCAGACCGCCTGGCTGCGCATGGACGCGCCGGCAGGCGACCCGGCCTACCTGCCCCCGGCGCTGATCACCGCCACGCTGGCCGCTTCTGATACGCAGTTCTGGAGCCACCCCGGCTACACCCTCGACGGGCTGCTGGACGGGCGGCATCCGACCCTGGCCCAGCGCCTGGTGACGGAACTGCTGCTGGCCGGCGAACCGCCATCCACGGCGCGCGCCCTGCGCGAGCGGCTGCTGGCATACCAGGCCACACAGCGCTATGGGCGGGTGCAGATCCTGGAGTGGTTCATCAACAGCGCCGATTACGGCCGGCTGGCCTACGGGGCAGACGCCGCAGCGCGGGTCTATTTTGGCCACCCGGCCACCGGGCTAGACCTGGCCGAGGCCGCCGTGCTGGCGGCCGCCGCCGAACAGCCGGCGTTAAACCCGCTGGACGTGCCGCAGGCAGCCGTCGAACGCCAGAAGTACCTGCTGCAGGATCTGTTAGCCCTGCGGCTGGTCGACCCGGCGCTGGTGGCAAAGGCCGCCAGCCGCCCGCTGAGCTTCCGCCAGGATGAACGCAGCGGGCAGGCGCTGCAAATCGGCGAGCTGCACCCGCAGCTGGCCCCGGCCTTCGCCCAGCTGGCGCTGCAGCAGGCCCAGGTGCGCATCCCCTATGCCCGCCTGGCGCGCGGCGGGCTGCGCATCATCACCAGCCTGGATTATGAGCTGCAGCAGCAGGCCGCCTGCGCCCGCCAGGCCCAGGCCCGCCGGCTGGAGCAGCCCAGCCTGCCCCCCGATAGCGGCTGCGCAGCGGCCCGGCTGCTGCCGGCGCTGCCGCCCGGCTCAGCGTCGCCTGCGACGTTAACCGGCGCTGCCGGCTCGGCCGCCCTGGAAGTGCTGCTGCTCGACCCGGTAACCGGGGAGGTGCTGGCGCTGGTGGGCGAACCGGCCCAACCGGCCTTTTTAAGCCCGCAGGGCGGGCTGCCGGGGGAGATCGCCACGCTGGATGCCCATGCTTCCGGCAGCATCCTAACCCCATGGATCTATCTGACCGCCTTTACGCGCGGCTTCAGCCCGGCGACGCTGGTATGGGACCTGCCGCAGCCATCTACCGGCGACACGACTGGCAGCGCGCCCGCTGCAGCGCCGGCGGAGGCGGCCGGCCCGGTGACGGTCTACCGCGGCCCGCTGCGCCTGCGCAGCGCGCTGGCCATCGACGCCGTGCGCCCGGCCGACAGCGTGCTGGCCCAGATTGGCGCCGAAAACGTATGGCGCACGGCGGCGCAGTTTGGCCTGCGCCGGCCGCAGGGGCTGCCGCCCAATGCAAGCACGCCGGCGGAACGCGGGGGAGATGGGACAAACGCCGGAACCGCCAGCAGCCCGGCGGGCAGTGCCATCGACAGCCGGCAGCTCTTCCGCCCGGTGACGCTGCTGGAAGCAGTTCAGGCCTACGGCGTGCTGGCTAACCGGGGCGTGCTGTCGGGCCACATGATCGAACCACCGGCGGAACGCCTGCCCGCAGCTGCGCAGACCATCCAACCCGCGGCGGTGCTGAGCGTTCTCGACGCTCGCGGCCAGGCGCTGCTCGACTGGCGCGCCGCCCAGACCCGCCCGATTATCACCCCCGAGCTGGCCTACCTGCTGACCAACATCCTGAGCGACGACGCCGCTCGCCGCCCGAGCCTGGGCCATCCTAATCCGACCGAAACCGGCCGACCACTGGCCGTCAAGCTGGGCCATTCTGCAGACGGGGAGTGGGCGATTGGGTACAGCCCGCAGCTGGTGATCGGCGTGTGGGCGGCTGGGGGCGCGCCGGAGGCTGGCAGCCCGGCCGGGCCCGGCGAAGCGCCCGCACTGCGCGCCGCCGGGCTGTGGCACGCCCTGGCGCAGTACAGCGCCAGGCGCGAACGTTTCAGCGAGTGGGAAGCCCCAAACGGGATCAGCACCGCCCGGGTGTGCGATCCTTCGGGGATGCTGCCCACGCGCGACTGCCCGAACGTGGTCGAGGAGGTCTTCCTGAGCGGCAGCGAGCCGATCCAGGTGGACCGTATGTACCGCAGCATTGCCATCAACCGCGAGAGCGGGCGGCTGGCCACCGTTTACACCCCGCCCGACCTGGTGGAGGAGCGGGCCTTCTTCATTGTCCCGCCGGAAGCGGCCGATTGGGCCCGGCAGGCCGGCTATGCCGTCCCACCGCAGGTTTACGACCCGGTCCCCGGGCAGCCGCCCAGCGCGCCGGGCGCAGCCATCACCAGCCCGGGGATGTTTGCCCCGCTGCGCGGCGTGGTGACCATTTCCGGCCGGGCGCTGGCGCCGGGGCAGGCGGATCCGCCAGAGCAGATCGCCGCAGGCAGCCAGGGCAGCCAACCGCCGCCGGCCGGTGCAGCCGGCGGGCAGCCAACCGGGCCCGCAGCCTCGCCGGCTGCACCGGCAGCCGAGCTGGATTTCTATCGCCTGCAGGTGGGCCAGGGGTTGAACCCGCAGCAGTGGCTGCAGATCGGCGAGGACCACACCCGGCCACAGCCGGGCGGCGTATTGGGCGCCTGGGATACGGGCGGGCTGAATGGGCTGTATGCGATCCAGCTGGTGGCAGCCGCTGCGGATGGCAGCGTGCAGCGCGCCACACTGATGGTAACGGTCGACAACACCCCGCCGGCGATCGAGATCCTCTCGCCCGGGCGCGGCGAAGAGGTGTTGGCGGCCGAGCGCGAGCGCATGGTGCTGCTGGCGCAGGTGGAAGAAGACCTGGGCCTGGCGGAAGTACGGCTGTACCTGGACGGCAAGCTGCTGGGCGCATTCGGCCAGCCGCCGTTTGCAGTATCGTGGATCCCGGCGCCCGGCACACACACCTTCAAGGTGGTGGCGGTGGATTTGGCCGGCAATACCGGCGAAGCGCAGGTCGAGTATACGGTTAGATAAGCGGCGGGTGGAGCGTGCGCCGGCTGGCCAGGATGGCCTGAGTGGTCTTGAAAGCCAGCGGGGGCAGGTCGTCGATCGGGAAGAAAGCCGCTCCGTCGACATCATCGGCGGCAGCCAGCGTCCCGCCGATCACTTCAGCGCAGTATGCGATCAAGATGTGCGCCCCGCGGGCGTGCTCCAACCCGGGCAGCACGTCGATCAGCCCGCTGACGCGCACCTGCAGCCCGGTCTCTTCCAGGCATTCGCGCACCACCGCGGCAGCCGGGTCTTCGCCGGCGTCCACAAAACCAGCCGGGAAGGTCCACAGGCCGCGCTGCGGATCGTTGGCGCGCCGCACCAGCAGCACCTGGCCGTCCTGCTCGATCAGCGCTGCAGCGGCCACTTTGGGATCGGCAAAGTAGACCCAGCCGCAGGCCGGGCACAGCGGGCGCAGCCGCCCAAAACGTTCTGCCTGCGTCAGCGGCGAGCCGCAGCGCAGGCAGAAGCGAATGTCATCCAGTTGGTTTTTGACCGGCAAGTTCAACCTCGATTGGAACGGCGCACGGCATAGGCGCCCAGCGCAGCGCCGACGGCCAGCGCCAGCAGCAGCCCCTGTACCACAGCCAGGATGATCCACCCCACGGTCCAGGTGGAGCGGGAAGCCCGGCCCACGGTCTGCTGTTCAACCGGCTGCCCGGGGGCCTGTTTAGCATCCGGCGCGCCCTGGGCCAGAGCGGCATTGGCGGGGTCTTCGGGCGGAGCTTCCGCCTGGGCTTCGATGGTGACTTCCAGGGCCGGGCCTTCCGGTTGGGCCAGCGCCTGGGCGGCGG
>JBJSYW010000371.1:0-3123 GCA_046089985.1 Chloroflexota bacterium | reverse complement strand
CAAAGTCTGCCAGCGCAGCGCTCACACCCGCCACCACACCCGCCAGCGCGCCGGTTACAACGGCCTGTGCCAGCGGCAAGAGACACCCGCTCGATACGTCGTTATTCTGCATGTGCTACAATCCTTTCAACTGATTAGCTGGAGAGCCGGCCGCGTGCGCTTCCCGCAAGTCGTCATCCACCAGCGCCAGATAGCGCCGCAATACTTTCAGGTCCGAATGTCCCATCATGCGCGCCAGGCGCTCAAGGTCTACTTTCTTCCGCAGCATGTTTAGCGCAAAGGCCCGGCGGAAAGAGTGGAGCGCCGGCGCTTCGATGCCGGCCGCTTCAGCCCGCCTGATAATTGTCTTGCGCAGCCCACCATACTCAAGCCGTTCGCCGTCATCCGTCACCCACAGCGCAGGCGAATTATCCCGCCTGGCCTTCAGGTACGCGCGCAGCGCGCGCCGGGCGGTCTTCTCAAGATAGAGCGTGCGCGGCTTGCGGCCTTTGCCCTGCCGGATGAGTACATCACCGCTTGCCGGGTCAACGTCGGCCAGGTCCACCCGCGCCGCTTCCCGCGCCCGCGCTCCAGTGTCCACCAGGAAAAGCAGCAGCGCCTTATCCCGCAGGTCAAGCAAGCGGCTCCCGCCGCAGGCCTTCACCAGCGCCGCAACGTCGGCCAGGTCCACCGGCTCTAGCGGCTCAATTGCCAGCTTGGGCGGTTTCACCTTGCGGATAGGGTTTCGCCAGTTCTCCGGCTCGAATTCGTTTTCATACCACAGCAGGAACGTTTTCAGCACACGATAAGCGGCGTGCAGGCCGCCGGCGTTATGTCCCGTTTCTTCGTGCCACAGCATAAAACGGCGGACTATATCCGGCGTTAGCTCCGCCATGCCGCCGATTACCTGACCTTCGCAGTAGTTCAGGAAGTGGGTAAGCTGCTGCCTGTAGAAGGTCAGCGTGAATTCTGAAACGTTCTCCGCCTTCTTCGCCTGATAGAAGCGGTTCGCCCACTCCGCCGGAGTACCTGGTACATCCGATAAAGAGAGCGTGTGTCCTAACTTGACAAGTTCACCCGTCGCCATGCTGTTTTTGCTCCTTTTGCCTGCACATATGTGGCAAGCACAGCGGGAAAAGCGGCGTTTCAGCCATATATGGCGGTACTTGTGGAGAGGTCGCGTAGTCTGGCCTAGCGCGCACGCCTGGAAAGCGTGTTTCCTGAAAGGGAACGAGGGTTCAAATCCCTCCCTCTCCGCCATAAAAATGGGAAGTCGTGTGTTTCGACATACGCCTTCCCATTTTTCATTCCGGACGAATATCCCTCGCACAATTTGGACAATTTAAGTGTAAAATACCAGCGACAATCCATCTGCTAAAGGGAGGTATTAATCATGACGGGTGGTCACTTTGGTCTTGTGTTCAGCCTGCCGCTGATGCTGGCAGTGGCGCTGATGCTGCTGCTGGTGGCGCTCTCGGGATGGCTGGATGCACGCCTGAACTGGCGCTCGCCTGCCGTGTGAATATTTTGAAGGCCAGGGTCATCGGGCGCAGCGCAGCGCTTTTGAAGAGCCCGGGCGAATGATGATGATACGGAGTTCCCTATGCCTGACACCCTGGCGATGCTGGCCCTGCTGGTCCACGACTACGACGAAGCCATCCGCTTCTTCACCCAGGCGCTGCGCTTCACCCTCATCGAAGACACCCCCATGACACCCGAAAAGCGCTGGGTGGTGGTGGCTCCGCCCGGGGATGGCGGAGCGGCGCTGCTGTTGGCCCGCGCCGCTACCCCCGAGCAGCAGGCCGCGGTCGGCCGGCAGGCCGGCGGGCGGGTGTTCCTTTTCCTGCACAGCCGCGATTTCTGGGACGACTACCGCCACATGCAGGCCCACGGCGTGCGCTTCGCCGAGCAGCCGCGCCAGGAAGCCTACGGGCAGGTGGTGGTGTTCTTCGACCTGTACGGCAACAAGTGGGACCTGGTGCAGCGCGCCGGCTAGCCTGGGCGCTGCGGGTGGGCCATGCGGCTCAGCCGCCTGACTCGTCCGCAGCGCGCGCCTGCTGCAGCAGCTGCGCCAGTTCGGCTTCGCTGCCGGCCTGCACCATCGCCCGCAAACGGCGCAGCATCAGGCGCACCGCCTCGGGCGTCACCTCCAGCACGGCTGCCATCTGGCGGCAGTCTGCGCCATCCAACAGCAGCGCCGCCGCCTGGCGCTGGCGATAGGTCAACTGCACCCGGCGCGGACCGACGGGCGCGAACAGCGGTGCAGCGGGCAGCGGCGGCAGCGATTCGAGCGGCGCGGCCCGCCCAGGCAGGTCTTGAAAGGAGCGCCAGCGGCCTTTGCGGCGGGCACGGTTCAGGCGCGCCAGCAGCGCGGGGCGGGTGATGCCCAGCCGGGCAGCCGCCTGCGCCTTGCTGCAGCCTTCCGCCAGCAGCGCCAGCGCCTCACGCTCGGCCCGGGTCAGGTGGTCCCAGAACGAACGCGGCAGCCAGCCGTCACGCGCCACAGCGCCGGCCTTCTCGTCGCTAGCGCCGGGAGCCTGCCCGTCCACGCCAGCCCTATCGCCGCCCGCGCCGGCCTTATCGCCGCCTGCGCCGGAGACCTGCCCGCCCGCGCCGGGTGCGGCCTCGGGAGGCAGGCAGTAGCGGGCGGTCAGTTGGGCCAGCGTGCGCGCCCCACAGCCATGCAGCAGCGGTCGCAGCCGCTGGTACACGCTCGACGGGCTGCGCCCCAGCGCTTCGGCCGCCTGGCGCACCGGCGTTCCCGCCAGCGCCAGCGCGGCAGCCTGCTGCTGGCAAGCCGACAGCCCGCGCCACACCGCCTCAGGCACCGGCTGCCGTTCAACCGGAGCCGGGCCGGGCGCCAGGCGCGCCTGCAGTTCCTTGCGGCTGGCTGCCCCGCATTTGCGCAGTACGCCGCGCATGTGCCCGTCCACCGTCCAGCGGGACAGCTTCAACCGTACAGCGATCTGGGCGTAGGTCAACCCCTGCAGCGCCAGCGCAAGCGTCTCGCGCTCGCGGCGGGTCAGGCAGGCCCAGGTGGCCGGCGGCAGCGGTGGGCGGGCCGGGTCATCTAGCGGCGGCAAACGTCGCGCCGCCAGGCGCGGCGGAGGTGGGGTTCCAGCCGCCCGCCGGCCGCGGCGCAGC
>JBJSYW010000370.1:0-6699 GCA_046089985.1 Chloroflexota bacterium | reverse complement strand
CGACCTGATGGTGCGCAGCCTGTATGAGAACGGCATGGCCGGCACCCCGTGCGAAGTGGTCTTCGTCAGCGGGCAGGCGCTGAACGTGCCGGATATTAACGCCATCAACCCCGAGACCATCCAGCGCTTCGCCGCTTACGGCAGCCTGGAGCAGCAGTTCAGCGGCCCGCGCAGCCTGGGCTTTGCCTCTTACCTGGGCGTCCCGCTGCTCTCGAAAGGTACCCGGCTGGGCACAGTGTGCCTCTTCAGCCATGAGCTGCGCAGCCTGCCGCCCGCGCGCCTGGCCTTGATCGAGGCCATCGGCCAGCAGGTGGGCGTGGTGATCGATAACGCCCGCCTGTTCCAGAGCACCCAAGTGGCCCTGAGCGAGACCGAGATGCTCTACCAGGCCAGCGCTGAGCTGAACAACGTGCAGTCGTACGAAGACATCCTGAACGTGCTGCGCAAGCACTCGCTGCTCGGCCAGGTGGACCATTCGATCAGCCTGGACCTGTTTGACCACCCCTGGACCAGCGGCGCCGGCGGACAGTCCAGCCAGCCGCCGGCCCCCCAGCCGGCTGAAAGCCGCGCCGACGCCCCCGAAAAGGCTGTCCAGCTGGCGCGCTGGATCACCCCGGCCCTGGCCGAGCCGGACGCCAACCCCAACGAGCCGCTCTACTACAGCCTGCGCGAGTTCCCGCCCGCCCGCGGCCTGATGCGCGCCTCCGAGGTGGTAGCCGTTCACGACCTGTCTGGCGACGGCCGCCTGGATTCGAGCATGCGCATGTTCTACCAGGCGCAGAGCGGCCCGGCGCCCTTCAAGGTGCGCGGCGTGATCATCGCCCCGCTGGTGGTTGGCGGCCTGTGGATCGGCTTCGTGCATGCGGTCTTCCTGCGCCCGGCCGACTGGCCGGAAGCCGAACTGCGCCGGCTGGAAGTGCTGGCGGGGCAGGCGGCGGTGGCGGCTCAGAACATGCGCCAATTCCAGCAGGCCCAGGAGCGCGCCCAGTATGAATACCTGACGCGCGAGATCGGCTCGCAGGTCAGCGCCAGCATCGACCGCGAGACCATCCTGCGCACCACCGCCCGCTCGCTGTGCCAGGCGCTGGGCGCTTCGCATGTGGTGGCCCGCCTGGCCCGCAGCCAGGTCGGCTATCTATACGAAATGGACGGCGACCGCCATATCCCAATCGACGACCCGGCCGCCGCGCCGGTGCTCGAACTGTGCACGCAAACCAGCCTGCCCGGCCGCGCCCTGGGCAGCCTGTCGTCGGCCCAGTTGGGAGCGCCCACCATCCACCGTCACGGACCGTCGATGTCGCACCTGTTCGCCCCAATCACCCTGCGCGGCGAACTGAGCGGCGCAATCGACGCTTTCGACCTCAACGGCCGGGCAGCCTGGGACGAGAACGATACCACCCTGATCCAGACCATCTCTTCGCAGGTGGCCCTCTCGCTTGACAACGCCCGCCTGTTCCAGGAGACCCAGACCGCCCTGTCTGAGACCGAGGCGCTCTACCAGGCCAGCGCCGAGCTGAACAACGTGCGCACCTACCCGGAGATCCTCGAGACGCTGCGCCGCTACACCATCCTGGGCCAGGCCGACAAGCTGCTTAACATTGCCCTGTTCAACCGCCCCTGGAACGTCGAGAGCGCCGCCGGCGGTCCCGGCCTGCGCCGCGCCGCCGATCTGCTGGCGATGGATACCGGGCCGCTTGGCAGCGGGCCGCTTGTCAGCGGGCCGCTTGTCAGCGGGCCGCTCGCCAGCGGGCCGCTCGGCCGCACCCGGGCCGATATCCCTGAATGGATCGACACCCTGGCCACCTGGACCAGCCTGCCTGAAGACCGCCTGCGCCGGCGCTATTCACCGCGCAGCTTTCCGGCCGCCCGCCTGCTCTCTCCATCAGAGACAATCTTCGTCGAAGACTTCACTCGCGAGCACCGCATCGACCCCGATATCCGCCAGGTGTTCACGGAGCAGTTCGACTCGCGCAGCGCCGTTCTCGTGCCGCTCAACGCCGGCGGCGCGTGGATCGGCTTCATCCTGGGCGCATATGCCCTGCCCACCCGCTTTGACGAGACCGAGCTGCGCCGCCTGGCCGCCCTGGCCTCGCAGGCCGCCATTGCAGTGCAGAACCTGAGCAGCCTGCAGCTGGCCGAACAGCGCGCCCAGGAAGCCAGCCGCCGCAGCCAGGAACTGGCCCAGATCAACCGGGTGGTCACCAGCGTGTCGGCCTCGCTCGATCTGCAGCAAAGCCTGGAGATCGTCACCCGCGAGCTGGCCGCCTCGCTCAACGCCTACACCGGCATCGCCCTGCTGGACCGCCCGCGCGCCCAGCTGACCGTGGTCACCAATGCATCGCCCTACCCCGACACCCCCAACACGGTGGGCATGGACATCCCGCTCGCCGGCAACCCCTCCTCGCAGCAGGTGATCGATACTCGCCGCTCGCTGCTGGTTGAAGAGCCGCAATCGGCCGAGATCACCCGCCCGATCCACGATGTGCTGCGCCAGCTGGATGTGCAGGCGCTGCTGATCATCCCGCTGGTGACCGGCGCGGAAGTGATCGGCACCGTGGCGCTGGAGGTGCTGCACGAAAAGCGCTCCTTCACCCAGGACGAGCAGCGCCTGGCCGAGACGGTGGTCTTCCAGGCGGCGGTGGCGATCCAGAACGCCCGCCTGTTCGAGCAGACCCAATCGGTGCTGGCCGAGACCGAGGCGCTCTACCAGGCCGGGGCGCGCTTCCAGGTGGCCCGCTCGTACGCCGATATCCTGGCCGCCCTGCAAGAATTCACCGTGCTGGGCCGCTCAGCTCAGGCAGTCTACCTGGACCTGTATGACCACCCGTGGGCGGTGGAGACCGGCGAAAGCGCCGCCCACCCGCCCGAAGGCGCTACATTGATCGCCCAGTCGATCGCCGGGCCGCTTAGCGGGCGAAGCCCGGGCGAGCTGCGCCTGGCTGTGATGGGTGAGACCGGCAACCCACGCCGCCTGCTGCCGGGCGGCTCGCGCCTGCTATCCCTGCTGGCCGGCGAAAGCGTGAGCGTGCTGAACCAACCGGCGCTGACCGCCGGAACCGGCGAGCTGTGCGCCCCCGGCTCGGCTGGCGGTGGGTCGCTGGCGGCCCTGTACCCGGCCGTCTCACAGGCCCAGGCCGCCCTGCTGGTGCCGCTGATCGCCGGCGGCCAGCGCATCGGCCACGTGTGCGCCCTGTACGGTGAGACGCTCTACCTGAGCGATGACGAGACCCGCCGCCTCTCGGCCCTGGCCGGCCAGGCAGCCGTCTCGCTGCAAACCCTGCGCCTGCTGGAAGAATCCCAGCGCCGCGCCCGCCAGCTGCAGACCGCCGCCGAGATCGCCCGCGACACATCCGGTACGCTGGCGCTCGATACGCTGCTGCAGCGCACCGTCAACCTGCTGTGCGAGCGCTTCGGCTACTACCACGCCTCGGTTTTCCTGCTGGATGACAGCGGCGCGGAAGCCGTGGTGCGTGAATCCACCGGCCAGGCCGGCGAGGAGATGAAGCGCTCCAGCCACCGCCTGGCGGTTGGCGGGCCGTCGGTCATCGGCCAGGTCACCGCCACCGGCCTGCCGCTGCTGGTCAACGATGTCAGCGCCGCCGAAGCGGCGGTCATCTCCAGCGCCGCCGGGCAGCCCGGCGGGGCAGTTTCAGCTGCGGTCTACCGCCCCAACCCGCTGCTGCCGTTCACCCGCGCCCAGCTGGGCCTGCCGTTGAAGACCGGCAGCCGGGTGATCGGCGCGCTGGACGTGCAGGCCAACCGGGCCAACTCGTTCTCGGCCGATGACGTAGCCGTGCTGCAAACCCTGGCCGACCAGATCGCCGTGGCGGTCGATACCGCCCGGGCCTACGAGATCTCGCAGACCGCGGTGGAGGAGATCCGCGAGGCCGACCGCTTAAAGACCCAGTTCCTGGCCAATATGTCGCACGAGCTGCGCACCCCGTTGAACTCGATCATCGGCTTCTCGCGCGTGATCCTGAAAGGCATCGACGGCCCGGTGACCGACCAGCAGTCGCAAGACCTGACCGCGATCTACAACTCGGGCCAGCACCTGCTGGGGCTGATCAACGACGTGCTAGACCTGTCGAAGATCGAAGCCGGCAAGATGGAGCTGTCGTTTGAGGAGCACACCAACCTGGGCGATATCATCCGCTCGGTGATGTCGACCATCGTCGGCCTGGTGCGCGACAAGCCGATCCAACTCAAAACCTCGCTGCACCCCGACCTGCCGCTGATCAGCCTGGACCCGATGAAGATCCGCCAGGTGCTGATCAACCTCCTGTCGAACGCGGCCAAATTCACCGAGCAGGGCTCGATCACCGTGGAAGCCGAGCCACAGTTGGACCCCGCCGGCCGGGCGGAGGTGATGGTGCGCGTGATCGACACCGGGCCGGGCATCTCGGCCCAGGACCAGTTGAAGCTCTTCCAGCCCTTCTCGCAGGTGGACGGCTCGCTGACGCGCAAGACCGGCGGCTCGGGCCTGGGCCTGTCGATCACCCACCACCTGGTGCGCATGCACGGTGGGCGCATCGGCCTGGTCAGCGAGGTAGGTAAGGGCACCACCTTCTACTTCACGCTGCCGGCGCAGCGCGGCGAGCAGCCGGATCCCGCCGAGCAGGACCGCGCGCCGGAGCTGCCCGATGTGCAGCGCGCCGCGCAGGCTGCCCCGGCCCAACCGCCCGCCCCCACCGCTGCCGGACAGCCGCCAGAACCGGCGCAGCCCGCCGCGGCGGCTGCCGGGCCGCAGGGCGCGCCGCCTGCTCCACCTGACCATGCCCCGGTCGAGAGCCGGCGCGCCAAACGGCCCGCCCCACCGGAGGTGATTTCGCTTCCGGCCACGCTGGACGCCGCCCCAGCCGCGCCTGCGGCCGAGCCGCCGGCCGAGCCAACCGCCGCCCCGGCTGAAAACGCTGCGCCGCAGGCTGCAGTCACGGCAGACGAACCGCCCACGCTGGCCCCCGCCGACCTGCCGGCAGCCGCCGCAGAAGAAGAGGCCCCCGCCGGGTTGGTGCTGGCCATCGACCGCGACCAGCAGCTGATCGAGCTGTACCGGCGCTACCTGAGCAGCCTGAACTACACCGTCATTTCGCTCACCGACCTGGAGCAGGCCGTGACCGTGGCGCGCGGCATCCAGCCCTCGCTGATCACCCTGGATGTGGGCATGCACAGTGTCTCGCAGGGGATGGATAAGCCCCGCCGCGTCACCACCGCCCTGCCGCCTGAACCGGGCGTGACCCACGACATGAACGCCGGCCTGGACGGCTGGAAGGTGCTGGAACTGCTGAAGAACGACCCCGCCACCCGCAGCATCCCGGTTGTGGTCTGCACCATTGCCAACGACCCCGAGCGCGCCCGCCGGTTGGGCGCCGCCGAGTACCTGCTCAAACCAATCTTGCAAGCCGACCTGGTGCAGGCCATCCAGCGCCTGCGCGCCCAACTGCCTTAGGAGGTCTATGCCGATTTCCGCCGAATGCCTGGACTGCGGACACCGCTTCCCCTACTCCCCCTCCGTGCTGAACTGCCCCGCCTGCCAGGGCCAGTGGTTGGAAGCGCGCTACGACTATGCCGCGCTGGCCGGGCGCCTGCCGGCGGTGCTGGCCCGCCGCCCGTTCGCGCTGTGGCGCTACCGCGAGCTGCTGCCGGTGCTCAACTACCAGCCCAACTACTCGATGGGCGAAGGCGGCACGCCGCTGATCCCAGCCGTCAACCTGGGCATGATGCTGGGCCTGCAGCACATTTACATCAAAGACGAGCGCCAGGGGCCGACCGCGTCCTTTAAAGACCGCCAGGCGGCGGTGAACGTGGCGGCGCTGAAGGAGGCCGGTATTACCGAGGTGGTCACCGCTTCCACCGGCAACGTGGCGATGGCCTACTCGGCTTACGCCGCACGGGCCGGGATCAAGCTGTGGGCGTTCCTTACCAGCCTGGTGCCGGCCGAGAAGATGCGTGAGGTGGCCCTGTACGGCACCCAGGTGGTCAAGGTAACCGCTTCGTACGACGCGGCCAAGAAGCTGGCCGCCGAGTATGCCCGCCAGCGCGGCCTATACCTGGAGCGCGGCTCGCGCTCGATCCCGTCGGTGGAGGCGATGAAGACGATCGCCTTCGAAATCAGCGAACAACTGGCCGGCCTGATCGACCCGCTGCCCGAGGAAGGCGACGAGACCCTGCCGGCCCGGGCGCGCTTCCGGGCGCCCGATTGGTACTTCCAGGCCGTCAGCGGCGGACTGGGGCCGATGGGTGTGCAGAAGGGCTTTATGGAGATGCGCCAGATGGGCTGGATTGAGCACATCCCGGCCATCGCCGGGATCCAGACCGAGGGCTGCGCGCCGATGTGCCATGCCTGGAAAGCCGGCCTGGACGTAGCCCAGCCGGTGGACACGCCCCGCACGCACATTGCCACGCTCTCCACCGGCGACCCCGGGCGCACCTACACCTTGCTGCGCCGGCGCATGCTGGCCGAAGGCGGCGGGTCGTTTGAGAGCGTCAGCGACGAGGAAGCCTTCCGCGCCATGCACATCCTGGCCAAGATGGAGGGCATTTCGGTCGAGCCGGCCGCCGCGGTGGCCTTTGCCGGGCTGATCAAGCTGGTGCGCGAGGGTGTGGTGCACCCGGAGGATGTGGTGGTGGTCAACTGCACCGGACACACCATCCCGATCGAGCGCACCATCCTGGGTGAGGGCTGGGCGCGCAACCTGGTGG
>JBJSYW010000369.1:0-3936 GCA_046089985.1 Chloroflexota bacterium | reverse complement strand
CCTTCGTCCACCAGCACCAGCACATGGTCGATAAAGGCCAGGTCGATGCCCGAGCCCCACACAATGCTGTGCAGCGGTTTCTCAACCTGTACGCCGCGCGGCACATACACGAAAACGCCGCTCTGCGCCAGCGCGCCGGCCAACGCGGCGAACTTGCCTTCATCGGCCCGCACCACCTGCCCCAGCACGCGCGCCAACAGCTCGGGGTGCTGCGCTTCGGCAGTAGCCAGGTCGGTGAAGATCACGCCCTGCCGGGCCAGCGCCGGGTCCAGTTCCACCTGTACGCCGGCGGCGGTGATCATGATCTGCCCGCCGTGGGCCTCGCCGGCCAACGGCTGCAGCAGCGCATCGGGTGGCTGCACATTGCGCAGACCGGCCGCCAGGGCCGGGTCTGGCAGGCGCAGCGCCGCCGCCCGCAGAGTGCGAATATCGGTGCGCCGCCACGGCTCATCGTTGGTGGTGGGCAGCGGCAGGCTTTCAAAAATCTCCCATGCCTGGGCGCGATAATCACGCACCAGCGGCGCGGCGCTGCTCAGACCGCGCACCTGCTCGGGGGTAAAGGTAAAATCTCGGGTTGCCGGGGTATCCGCCCGCCGGCTGCGGGAAACGACGACACGTTCGGGCATGTGTTTCTCTCTTTATCGGTGCGCCGCCCCGGGAAAGGTTCTCGGGGCGCGGACCGGGATCTATCCGTTAGCCGATCGACCCTTCCATCTGGAGCTGGATGAGCCGGTTCATTTCGATCGCATACTCCATCGGCAGCTCTTTGACCAGCGGCTCGATAAAGCCGGACACCACCATCGTGGTAGCTTCCTCTTCCGAAAGGCCGCGGCTCATCAGGTAGAACAGCTGCTCCTCGCCCACCTTGGAGACCGAGGCTTCGTGACCGATGGTGACATCCTGTTCGTCGATCTCGATGTACGGGTAGGTGTCAGAGCGAGCCTGATCATCGAGCAGCAGCGCATCGCACACCACGTTCGAGCGGCAGTCGTTGGCGCCCTTGTGCACCTTCAGTAGGCCGCGGTACGAGGAGCGCCCGCTGCCCTTGCTGATCGACTTAGAGGTGATTTTGCTGCTGGTGTGCGGCGCAAAGTGGATCACCTTACCGCCCGCATCCTGGTGCTGGCCCGGCCCGGCGAAAGCCATCGACAGGATCTCGCCGTGAGCGCCGGGGCCGAGCAGGTAGCATGACGGGTACTTCATCGTCAGCTTCGAGCCCAGGTTGGCATCCACCCATTCCATCGTCGCCCCTTCGTGCACCATCGCTCGCTGGGTCACCAGGTTATAGACGTTGGTGGACCAGTTCTGGATCGTGGTGTAGCGCACGCGGGCGTTCTTCTTGACGATGATCTCGATCACCCCCGAGTGGAACGAGTCGGTGGTGTAGGTCGGCGCGGTGCAGCCTTCCACATAGTGCACCTGAGCGCCTTCGTCGGCGATGATCAGCGTGCGTTCGAACTGGCCGATGTTCGCCACGTTCAGGCGGAAGTAGGCCTGCAGCGGCAGGTCCACCTTGATACCTTTGGGGATATAAATGAAAGAACCGCCCGACCAGACCGCGCCGTTCAGCGCGGCGAACTTGTTGTCTTCAATCGGGATCACCGTCCCAAAGTATTCACGGAACAGATCGGGGTGCTGGCGCAGGCCGTCCTCAATCGAGAGGAAGATTACGCCCTGCTTCTCCAGGTGCTCCTGCACGCGGTGATACACCATCTCCGATTCGTACTGCGCTCCCACACCCGCCAGGAACTTGCGCTCAGCTTCGGGGATGCCCAGCTTATCGAAGGTGTTCTTGATCGTCTCCGGCACGTCGTCCCAGGTCTTGCTCTCGGCTTCGGACGGCTTGACGTAGTAATAGATATCATCCAGATTCAGCTTCGAAAGGTCGCCGCCCCACATCGGCATCGGGCGCTTCTGGAAATGATCCAGCGCCTTCAGGCGGAAATCGAGCATCCACTGCGGCTCGCCCTTCATAGCCGAGATCTGCTGCACGATATCCCGATCCAGGCCCTTACGCGACTTGAAGACGTAAGTTTCCGGATCGCTGAAACCGTACTTATACTCGCCCATCCCTTCGATGAGTTTTGCGTCGTCAGACATTATCGCCTCCAGTAATCATCGGTGTCGGCTGTACCGGTAATCACCGCCCAGCCCACCCGGGCGGACCTACTCGTTAATCTTCTCACGGATCCAGTCGTAGCCGTGCTCTTCCAGGTGCAGCGCCAGCTCCGGGCCGCCGGATTCGACGATCCGCCCGCCCAGCATGATGTGCACGAAATCCGGCTTGATGTAGTTCAAGATGCGCTGATAGTGGGTGATGACCAGCACGCCCAGCTCGGGGCCGCGCAGCGTGTTGACGCCCTCGGAGACAATGCGCAGCGCATCGATGTCCAGGCCCGAGTCGGTCTCGTCCATCACAGCGATCTCCGGCCTGAGCGCCGCCATCTGCAGCACCTCGGCGCGCTTCTTCTCACCGCCCGAGAAGCCTTCATTCAGGTAGCGACCGGCGAAGTTGTGGTCCATCTTCAGCAGGTCCATGGTCTCTTTCAGCATGCGCCGGAACTCGGGCACCGGGATGCCCTTGTCCTCGCTGTTGATCGAGCGCCGCCGGGCATTGATCGCCGAGCGCAGGAAATTGGCCACCGAGACGCCCGGGATTGCCACCGGGTACTGGAAGGCCAGGAACAACCCCAGGTGCGAGCGCTGATCGGCTTCCAGCTCCAGGATATTCTGCCCTTTGAACCAGACCTCCCCCTCGGTCACCTCGTAATTCGGGTGGCCCATCAGGGTGTAGGCCAGGGTGGATTTGCCGGTGCCGTTTGGCCCCATCAGGGCATGCACTTCACCCCGGCGCACCACCAGATTAACGCCTTTCAGGATCTCCTTGCCCTCTACATTGGCATGCAGATTGCGAATATCGAGTTCAGACATATCCATAAGCTCCTTCAAAATGCTGTTTGTCATACACACAGGGAGGATCGGCCTGGGCAAGCATGTTCCGTGCGATGTGCCGGCGCCCCGTGATGGGTTTTATCCTGGAACGGGCGCATTATAGCAGACTGGAAAGCGAAAGTCAATGTTTTTTCATATAATAATCTTAATTATTGACAAAATGCAGCGGGTTTGTTATACTCCGCTCCACTTGCTGAATAGGCCGGCTGAGCCGCTTTAGCCATTCAACCAGAGATTGGGAGCCAGGGCATGACTTTACCGGATAGTGAAGCGAAGAACACCCGTGACCGGGTCCTGCAGACCTTGCTGGCCCGCGAACGCTGCACCATTAACGAACTGGCCGAAGCGGTCAGCATCAACCCGATTTCGGTGCGCCATCACATCACCCGATTGGAAGCCGAGGGGCTGGTCACCTCCGCCGAGGAACGGCATGGCGTGGGCCGGCCGCGGCGCATGTATTACCTGACCGAAAAGGGCCGCGAGCATTTCCCCACTCGCTACATCCGCCTGACGCTGCGCCTGCTTGAGCAGCTCAAGGAGGCTGTGCCGCCGGCGGTGATCGACCGGCTGTTCCAGCAGATGGCCCAGGACATGGCTTCCGACGCCCGCAGCGAGGCCGAGGGGCTGACCGTTGAGCAGCGCCTGGAGCTGGTGCGCAGCCTGCTCAACAGCGAAGGCTTCACCGTTGAGGTGATCCAGCAGGGCGATACGTACCTGATCCGCGAGTCAAACTGCCCCTACTACCACGTCGGGCAGACCCACCCGGAAGTCTGTTCGGTGGACCAGACTCTGATCTCCACCATCCTGGATGTGCCGGCGCAGAAGATCCAATGCATGCTGCACGGCGATACCCACTGCACCTATGTAATCCCCAAGGACATGATCGACACGGCTAGCATCCCGGTGATCGATTAGCATAACCCATTCGCCGCCGGCAGGCCGATGCGGCGCGGCCGGCTTAACACGGAGGACTGATGGCAGACG
>JBJSYW010000368.1:0-4889 GCA_046089985.1 Chloroflexota bacterium | reverse complement strand
CAGCGACCACACCTGCCCGGCATACACTGCCCGCAGCGCCGGGAGGGCTTCCGCCGGCTGGCTGATCGGGTTCGACAGGCCGCGGTAGGCCTGCCAGGCGGCCTGGCGCAGCTCGTTGGGCGGGGCCTGCTGCAGCGCCGGCTGCAGGGCCTGCTGATCGGCGGGCGAAAAGGCCGGCTGCACGGCCAGGGATGGCCCGCCCGGCGCATTGGGGGAGAAGACGGTGGTCTCGTCCAGGCGCGCCAGCCCGGCCGGGTCGAGCAGTTCAATCCAGGGGTGGTTGTTGATGTAATCGAAGGCGGCCTGCGCCGGGCCGGGGATGCCCCAACTGCTGTTCGGCAGGCTGCCGCCCAACAGGGTGACCGGCGCGCGGGCGGCAGGCAGGCCCTGGCTGAGGGCAGCCGCTGCGGCCAGCCGGCGGCGCTCGTCCAATTCCAGCCCGGCGGTCGAAACCTGCTGGGTGGGGAAGGCGGGCAGCTGCGCCGTCCAGGCGCCGGGCAGGCGGCGCAGCCCAAACGCGGCGGCGATGTCCGCTGCTTGCAGGCGCAGTGGATCGCTGGATGACGGGCCGCCGGGCGCCGGCGGCGGGCTGTCGGGCACATACAGCCCTTCGTCTGCCAGCGCGCCCAGCAGATCCAGCTGGCCGGCGTAATCCAGGGCTGAAAGCGTTTCCGGGCGGGCCAGGTCGAGCAGCACGAGCGGGGCGTGCGCCTGGCGGGCGGCGCGCAGCAGGTGAGCCAGCCCGTGGCTGCCGCCCTGCGGGCCGGTGTGCGCCCCGCTCCAGCGGCGCAGCGCGGCGGCCGGGGTGTAGGCCGGGTAGACGTTCCAGAAGACCAGCGCCGCCCGGGCGCGGGCCGGCGGCGAGCCGCCCAGCCTGTAGACCTGGCTGCGGTCCTGCACCTGGCGCTGCCCGGGGCGGGTGGTCAGCGCCTGCAGCCGGTAATCGCCGGTCAGCGGCAGCCCGGGCAGGGCGGCGCGCAGCTCAATCGAGTCCTGCGCGGCGTCGCGCAGCACGCGCAGCGCGGCGTTGGGGATGCGCCGCCCGGCGGGGTCCAGCGCTTGCAGTTCGCCGGCGGCGGGGATGTAGAGCAGCGCGTCCCAGGCCAACCCGGCAAAGGCGTCCAACGGCGCGGCGTGCAGTTCCAACGGCGGGGAGGATGCGTCCACCGGCGCTGCCGGGGCCGGAGCGCCGCCGGGCAGGGTGTCCAGGGCGATCCACAGATCCAGTTCCGGCGCGGTGGTCAGGTCGAGCAGGTCCACGCGCAGATCGAGCTGGCGCCCGGCGCGGCGGCTGTAGACTGCCAGCAGATCCAGGGCCGGCTCAACCGCCGCCTGCGGCGGCTCGACGCCCAGCAGGTTCTGGGCGGTCCAGGCCGGCAGCGCGGCCGGTCGGGCCGGCTCGACCGGCGCGGCGCAGCCACTCAGCAGCGCCAGCAGGATGATCGACAGGGCGAGGAACAGCCGGCCGTTTGCCCTGCGGGTGAGCCGACGGGTTAAACAAAACAGGGCCGGTCGCATGGCAGGCATGCGACGCCCTGTTCGCTTTCTGGTACCCCCGGACAGACTCGAACTGTCGCTTTTGGCTCCGGAGGCCAACGCTCTATCCACTGAGCTACGGGGGCACAAGCGCAACAATTTTACCACGTTTGCCGAATTTGATAAGTGATGCGCCGGGGCGTTTTTGCGCCCCAGCCGGATGTCAGTCCAGCGCATGCGGCGAGAGCGAGGCCAGCTCGCCGCGCAGCCGATCGATGATCGGGCTGTTGCCGCCTTCTTCACCCAGCGCCTGGCGCTGGTGTTTCTTGAAGGCCAGCTCGGCACACACCTGGTAGAAGCGGCGGGTGACGCGGAAGCGCCCGTTGAACAGCGCTCCAAAGCGGGCGATAGCCTGGTTGAGCATCGAGCAGGCGGTCTTATACTGCGCCGGGCTGATTGTGCCCAGGCCGACCTCCTCGCGCAGGTGTTCGGCCAGCCAGCGCTGCTCGCGGTACAGCGCCCACAGTGCGAAGAGCAGCATCAGGCTCCAGCCGCTCCAATCGATGGCAGTGCCCAGTACAAACCCGCCAAAGCCGGGCAGCGTCACAGCCAGGAAGTTGTGCATGGCGTGTGTGAAAATCGCCAGGACCAGCCCGATGGCGGGGGCCAGCAGGCGCACCTCGCTGCGAGGGCTGAGGCGCGCCGCGGCCAGCCCAATGCCGGTGAAGGCGGTGTAAAACGGGTGCTGCCAGCCGACCAGCACCACGCGCACGAAGCTCATCGCCAGCAGGCCCGAATAACCGGCGGTCTGGAACCCATCCCGGTAGATGTAGAGGGTGTTCTCGGTGGCGGCGAAGCCCAGGGCCACGATGGCGGCGTAGACGATCCCATCCACGATCGAATCGAACTCGCGCCGGGCAACCAGGAAGACCAGGAAGACCGCCAGCGCCTTCAGCCCTTCTTCGAAGAACGGGGCGATCAGCGTTCCGGTAGCCAGGTCGGCGGCGGCCTGGTCGCTGGTATATAGGAACACCCCCAGGCCAAAGAGCGTGTTCAGCGCGTATGCGCCCCCGGCGGCGACCAGCGCCCCCCAGGCAAACACCCCTCCCAGCAGCAGGCGCGGCTCTTTCTCATAGCGGTCCAGCCAGTAGACCAGCCAGGCGAAGAACAGCATCGGGATCACCCCGAAAAGCAGCGAGAGGGCCAGCGGCATCAGTCGGTTTCGTTATCCTGGGGCGGCTCTTCTGTCTGGACGCCGGCGGCATCTCCAGCGGCGCTATCTCCAGCGGCGTTATCGCCGGCGGCAGCCGGGTCGAGCGGCGCGCGCAGGAACAGCCGTGTGCGGTGCGAGCGGGCTGAGTTGAACGGCACGCCCAGCGCGTCGAGCACTTCTTCCGGGCGGCCGGTGGCCGATTCGCGGGCGCTCAAGACGCAGCGCAGGCGCGGCAGGCCGTCTGCGCCGGGCGGCAGGGCTTGCAGCGAGAAGACCAGCGGGCGCAGGTCGTAATCCTTATCGCGCCGGCGGCGCGGCAGGCTGCCGGCGTCCAGCAGATCCTGGATGCGCTGGTCCAGCCCGGGCGCCTGCTCAAGCAGCGTGACCAGGTACTCGGCGGCTTCGACCTGGGTTTGCAGAGTGGGCGCTTTCTGGTCGACCGCTTCGATGGCGTTGACGCGGATGCCGGGCGGCAGGGCAGGGGTCAGGGCGGCTTCGATCTCGGGCAGGGACAGCTCACGGTCGAACCAGACGTCGATCATCTCGGCGTCGCTGGTGAAGCCCAGCGGCAGGGCCGCGGCCAGGTTGAGGCGCGGGTGGGGGTTGAAGCCCTGCGTGTAGGCAAGCGGGAGTCGGGCGCGGCGGAAGGTGCGCTCCCAGGTGCGGTGCAGGTCCAGGTGACCTGTGTAGCGCATGGCAGAGGTTTTGGAAAAGTGGAGTCGGATACGCATCGAGAGGAGAATATATCTTAAATACGGGGATTTGTCTATTCGCCGCCGGCGATCGATTTATTTCGAAGCCTCTCCGGCTTTGTTGAAACATGGTCGGGTCCGGCGAACAGGTGATTGACATGCGGAACTAGTTATGCTATTATAAAACCGGTTTCTGAAATCGGTTTCAGAAACCGGTTTTAGCCCTCTCTTTCTATCAATCACCCAACAGGATAACTATGCCTTCACGCTCAACGATTACCGATGTTGCCCGTCTGGCTGGCGTATCAAAAAGCACGGTTAGCCGGGTACTGAATGGGAACCTTCAGTATATCCGGCCTGAAACGGTTGAGCAGGTCCGGTCGGCGATTGAAAGCCTGGGGTACCAGCCGAGCAGCGTGGCGCGCAGCCTGGTTTCGAAGCGCACCCTATCGGTGGGCCTGCTGATTTCGGATGTGGGCAACCCGTTTTATTCGGAAGTAATTCGCGGGGTAGAGGATGTGGCTGCGCAGCAGGATTACAGCATTTTCCTGTGCAACACCAGCTACGACCACACCCGTGGGTTGAAGTATATCCAATCGTTGATCAACAAACAGGTTGACGGCGTGCTCCTGATGTCCAGCTCGGTTTCGGATGAATGGGTGGAGGAGCTGGCCCGCAGCCGGACGCCTGTCGTCGCGTTGGATTGGTGGCCCACCCACCCGGTGCAGGGCGCAGTGCGGGTGATTGGGGTGGATTTTGAAACCGGGATCCGCCAGGCGGTGGATCACCTGGTGCAGTTGGGGCACACCCGCTTTGCGCATATCAGCGGGCCGATGAGCCTGCGCACCTCCCGCACCCGCCGCCAGGCGTTCCTGTCTGCCCTGGAAGAGCACGGTTTCCTAGCGGAGCAAATCACCATGATTGAAGCGAACCTGCGCCTGGATGGCGGCCGCGGCGCCCTCGAACAGCTGGTCGGCCTGCCAGACCCGCCAACGGCGGTCTTCGCAGCCAACGATCTGACCGCTATTGGCCTGGTATGGGCGGCCCAACAGCGCGGTTTGAAGATTCCCGAGCATCTATCGGTGATCGGTCTCGACGATATCCAGCTGGCGGCGGAAATCCTGCCCCCGCTGACCACCGTCGCCATGCCGCGCGGTGAGATCGGCCGCATGGCGATGGAGATGCTGTTGGAGTTGATTGACGATGCTGAACCGGAAACCCAGGTTCAGCCGGCGGTTAACGTGCCTACGTCGCTGGTGGTGCGGCAGTCCAGCGGGCCAGTCCCGCAGCAGATGCCCACCCGCTTTAGCCGTTGAACCGAAAGCAGCGCACCGATGAATCCACGTGAACGAGTCCTGAATGCCCTGCGGTTCCAACCGGTGGATTGCTTGCCCAGCCAGGTGAATTACACCGCACTGATGGCGGAAAAACTGACCGGCGCCTGGGGCATCGCCGCCGCAGACTTGAACGCCCGGTTGGGCAACTCGCTGCTGCGCGTCGACCTGACC
>JBJSYW010000367.1:0-4781 GCA_046089985.1 Chloroflexota bacterium | reverse complement strand
TCGTCGGCTGCCTCGCTGCCGCACACGCTGGAAGTGCAGGTAACCAGCCGCCTGCCGGTGATCTGGGAAGGCACCCGCCTGCACGCCGGCATCCTGCTGGCGCTGCTGGCGGTGGGGGTGATGGCCTTTATCACCTATCGCACCGCCTTTGGCTTCAAGGCCCGCACGGTGGGCTTCAGCCCCAGCGCCGCCCGCTACGCCGGGATGAGCGTGGTGCCGGTGATCACCCTGGCGATGCTGATCAGCGGCGGGCTGGCGGGCCTGGCCGGCACGGTGGAAGTGCTGGGCGTGCAGCGCCGGCTGCGGGACCAGTTCCTGACCGGCACCGGCTACACCGCCATCGCTATCGCCCTGTTTGGGCGCAATGACCCGTTGGGCATCGCCCTGGCGGCGGTGCTGTTCGGCGCACTGGAGGCCGGGGCCAGCAATATGGAAGCGCTGGCCGGGGTGCCCTCCACCCTGGTTGAGATCATCCAGGCGGTGATCATTTTCCTGGTGGCGGTGAGCGTCTCGCTGCCCCCGGGCACGCTGGCCGGCTGGCGCAAGCGGCTGGCCCGCCGCGGGCCGGCCGAGCCGGCCATCTCTGGAGGCGCGCATGAATCCTGAAGCCTGGATCTCGCTCTTCACCGCCGCCGTGCGCCTGGCAACGCCGCTGGTCTTCGCCGCCCTGGGCGGCATCCTGGCCGAGCGCTCGGGCGTGCTGAACATTGGGCTGGAAGGCATGATGGTGGCAGGCACGTTCGGCGGCTACCTGGGCGGGCTGCTGCTCGGCGATCCGTGGGCCGGGGCGCTGGGCGGGATGCTGGCGGGGGGGCTGTTCGGCTTTATCTTCGCCTGGATGGCGGTTTACTTGCGCGCCGACCAGGTGGTGCTGGGCACGGGGATCAACATTCTGGGGCTGGGGTTGACCTCGTATTTCTACCGGGCGATGTATAAGAGCGGCGTTTCACAGTTTTTCCCTGGCTTCAAAGTCTACCCGATCCCCGGGCTGTCCGAAATCCCTATCCTGGGGCCGGTGCTGTTCCAGCAGATCCCGCTGGTCTATCTGATGTACGGATTGGCGCCGCTGACGGCCTTTGTGCTGTACCGCACCACCTGGGGTTTGAAACTGCGGGCGGTGGGCGAACACCCCCAGGCCGCCGATACAGCCGGGATCTCGGTGCTGAGGATGCGCTTGCTGGCGGTGACGCTGAGCGGGGCGTTCGCCGGGCTGGGCGGGGCGTTCCTGTCGGTCGGCCAGCTCTCGGCCTTCACCGAGGGGCTGGTAGCCGGGCGCGGCTTTATCGCCCTGGCGGCGGTGATCTTCGGACGTTGGGACCCGCTGCGTTCGACGCTGGGCTGCCTGATGTTCGGCCTGGCCGACGCGCTGCAGTTGCGCCTGCAGAGCCTGGGCATCCCAGCGCCAATCGAAGTGTTCTTGATGTTCCCCTACCTGCTAACCCTGGTGATGTTTATCCTGTTCGTTTCACGCGTGCGGCCCCCGGCCTCGCTGGGCAAACCGTATGATGCGCGCAAATAGTCAAGGGAGATGACGCCGATGATGACCCACGTACAGCCAGGCGACTCACTGCGCCGCCTGGACGCCCGAGCAAAAGTGACCGGAGAAGCCATCTACCCGGCCGATCTGCGCCGGCCGGGCATGCTGACGGCGGGTGTGGTGCTGGCCGGGCGGCCGGCGGCCCGCATCTTGCGCATCGATCCCAGCGCAGCGCTGGCCCTGCCGGGGGTGCTCGCCGTGCTGACCGCCGCCGACGTGCCCGATAACACCTGCGGGCTGATCATCCCCGACCAGCCGGTGCTGTGCGCCGATCTGGTGCACCACGCCGGCGATAAAGTGGCGGTGATCGTGGCCGAGCAGCCGGAGCAGGTCGAAGCTGCCCGGGCAGCGTTGCGCATCGACTACCAGGACCTGCCGGCGGTGTTTGACCCGGCCCTGGCCCTGGAGGATCAGGCCCCGCTGGTGCACCCGGCGGGCGGCACGAACCTGATCCTGGAGAGCAGCTTCGAGCGCGGCCTGGGAGCAGATGGATTTGCGCTGGCCGAGGTGATCGTAGAGCACACCTATCACACCGGCGGGCAGGAACACGGCTTCCTGGCGCCCGAGGCCGGGCTGGCCTACCTGGACTCGGGTGGCTGCCTGGTGGTTGAGACGGCCGGACAGCACGCCCATGACGATAGGCGGCAGATCGCCGCGGCGCTGCGCCTGCCCGAGGAGCAGGTGCGGGTGATCTACCGCACGATCGGGGGCGCGTTTGGTGGGCGGGAGGATGTCTCGGTGCAGGTGATCCTGGCGCTGGCAGCCTGGAAGCTGCGCCGCCCGGTCTCGATGGTGTGGACCCGGCGTGAGTCAATGGTCGCCCACCACAAACGTCACCCGGTGACCTTCAAGGCTCGCCTGGGCGCTACGCGTGCCGGCCAATTGGTAGCGGCCGAGGTGGAAGTGCTGGCGGATGGCGGGGCGTACATCTCCACCTCGATGCCGGTGCTGGCCAACGCGATGCTGTTCTGCACCGGGCCGTATGAGATCCCGCACGTGGCGGTGCACGGCCAGGTTGTCTACACGCACAATCCACCCTGCGGGGCGATGCGCGGCTTTGGCGCCCTGCAGGGCAATTTCTGCGCCGAGATGCAGCTGGCCCACCTGGCCGAAACGCTGGGCATCGACCCGGTCGAGCTGCGCGCCCGCAACCTGGTCACCCCCGCCGGGCGGCTGCCGAACGGCGGCCTGCTGCCACGCGGCGCTGAAGGCGCACAGCGCTGCCTGGAGGCCGCCGCCCAGGCCGGCGGCTGGCGCTGCGAGCAGGCGGGCTGGCAGTCATCCACCCCGCTGGCTGCCGCCGCACACAATCAGAGTTGGGTGGAACAGCACCCGGGGCGTGGTTTCGCCTGCGGCTGGAAGAACGTCGGCCTGGGTGGGGGCGTACCAGACAGCGCCGAAACGCTGATCGAACTGCACGGCGGCGGCGCCATCGAACAGGTGCTGATCCGCAATGCCGCCGCCGATGTGGGCCAGGGCGTGCAGAACCTGACCGCCCAGATCGCCGCCCACATCCTGGGCGTTTCGCCCGAGATCGTGCGCTTCAGCGGGGCCGACACCGCCCAGGCGCCCAACAGCGGCACGGCTTCCGCCTCCCGCCTGACGGTGATGGTGGGCAACGCCACCCTGCAGGCCGCTCGGGCGGCGCTGCAGGCCTGGCAGCACGAAGAACGCCCGGCGCGGGGGCGCGGAGTCTACCTGGCCCCCGAAACGCAGGCGCTGGACCGCACCGGTCCCGATCAGCACACCCATTACAGCCTGGGCTATACCGCTGCAGCCGTCACGGTAGACGTCGACCCGCTGACCGGGCAGATCTGCGTGCGCTCGATCCTCTCGGCTCTGGACGCCGGCAAGGCGATCAACCCGGTCGAGGTCGAGGGGCAAACCTTTGGCGGAATTATCATGGCCCTGGGCTGGACGCTGACCGAGAAGCTGGTCATTGACCAGGGACGGCTGGTCTCGAACGACTTTAGCACCTATTTGATGCCCACCAGTGTGGACACCCCACCCGAGATGCGCTGCATCATCATCGAAACGCCCGATCCGCATGGCCCGTTCGGGGCGCGCGGCATTGGCGAGCTGCCCATGCTGGCAATTGCACCGGCGATTCTGAGCGCGGTACACGACGCCACAGGCGTCTGGCTCAACCATACCCCGGTATTTGGTGAAGACTTCTGGCATACGTTGCACAATAGGGAGACCGTATGATCTTCGAAAATGCTACCGTTATCACGATGAACCCCCGCCGCGAGATCATCACCCACGGCGCAGTGGCTGTTAGTGGTAAGAAAATCGCCGCAGTGGGCAAGAGCCGCGAACTGGCTGAGCGGTTCCCTGAGATGAAACGCATCAATTGCAACGGCAATGTGCTGCTGCCCGGGCTGATCGACACACACGTGCACACCGCCCAGGCCATGCTGCGCGGCTGCGCCGATGACCTGGGACTGCTGGATTGGTTGTTCAAGCGGGTATGGGTGCTGCAAGGCAGCTACACCACCGCTGACGGGCGCGCTTCAGCTGCCCTGTGTGCGCTGGAGATGATCAAATCGGGCACCACCGCGTTCGTCGAAGCCATGCTGGCCGAGCGTTACGGCATCGACGGGGTAGCAGAAGTGATCCTGCAGTCCGGGCTGCGCGCCGCCATCGGCAAGATCATCATGGACCGGCCCTCCTATGCGGTCTCTGAGAACCGGATGCACCCGGGGATGGTGGAAGACGGGGTGACCTGCGTGCAGAACACCCTGGCAGCCCACGACCGTTGGAACGGGGCCGGCGACGGGCGGCTGCAGATCTGGTTTGGCCCGCGCACCCCGGGCGGGGTGACCCCCTCGCTGTACGACGAGATCGGCAAGCTGGCCCGCGAGCGCAATATGGGCATCACCATACACCTGTCAGAGGTGCGCGAGGACATCGATTACGCCGTCTCGCAAGGCTTCCGCACCCCCACCGAGTTCGCCCTGGCGCACGGGCTGTTGGGGCCGCGCAGCGTGCTGGCCCACTGTGTATGGACCGACGCCGGCGATTGGCGCATCCTGGCTGAGACCGGCACGCACGTCACCCACAACCCGGCCTCCAACCTGAAAACCGCCACCGGCATCGCCCCGGTGCAGCGCATGCTGAACGCCGGGGTGAACGTGTCGATCGGCTGCGACGGCGGCCCGAGTAATAACACCTACGACATGCTGCGCGATATGCGCCTGGTCAGCTATCTGGCCAATATTAAGGAGAGCGACCCGACTTCCGT
>JBJSYW010000366.1:0-7234 GCA_046089985.1 Chloroflexota bacterium | reverse complement strand
CGCCGCCGCCGCGCCCGCCGCCTGCTGGCCCCGCTCGACGCCGACGAACAGGCCGATTTCCTGGACCGCCTGGCCCTGCGCACCACCCCCGGCTTCGACTTCTTCCTGCTCTCGCTGGCCGCAGGCGCCGTGCTGGCTGTTGGGCTGCGCCTCGACGCCCCCGCCCTGCTGGTGCTTGGCGCAGCGCTGGCCCCGCTGATGGCCCCGCTGGCCGGCATGGCCCTGGGTGTAGTCGCCGGCTCCGGCGCGGCCTTCCTGCGCGGCCTGGCGGCCCTGCTGGTGGGCTGCGCCCTGGTCTTCGCCGCCGCCTTCGCCGCCGGCCGGCTCAGCCCCGCCGCCGCCGATTGGGCTCTCACCCAGGCCCACCTGCACACCCGCCTGTCGTGGGTCAATTTCCTGGTCCTGGCTGCCGGAGCGATCCTCACCAGCGCTTCATTCGTCCACGCCGGTGAAGAGCGCCGGCTCTACCTGATCTTCCCCAACGTGGCCCTGGCCTACGCGCTGCTCACCCCGCTGGCCGCGGCCGGCTTCGGCCTGGGCGCGCGCCTCCCGTTCGTCTGGCCCGACGGCCTGGTGATCTTCCTGCTGCACCTGGCCTGGAGCATCCTGCTCGCCGCCCTGACCTTCGTTCTGCTTGGCCTGCGCCCGCTCACCCTGTTCGGCTACACCCTGGGCGCAGCCGTCACCCTGGTCGGCATCGTGCTATTCATCGGGCTCAGCAGCGTCAGCGCCATCTTCACCGCCGGGCTGGGCCTGCCCACGCCCACCCCCACCCTCACCCTCACCCCCACGCTCACCCCCACGCTCACCAGCACCCCCGTCCCGCCCACCGCCACGCTCACCCCGTCGCTCACTCCATCGCTCACCCCCACCCTCACCGCCACCCTCACCCCCACCGCTACACCCGTCTATGCGCTGGTGCGCGCCAATGAGGGTGTGCGCGTGCGCGCCGAACCCGCCGGCCCCACCCTGGGCTTTCTCAGCACCGACACCGTCGTGATGCTGCTCCCCGGCGACCAGGTCAAAGACGGGCGCCTGTGGCTGCACATCCGCACCCTCGACGGGCTGGAAGGCTGGGTCCTGCAAGAGCTGGTGCTGAACGTCACCCCCACCCCCACCCGCTGAAGCGCCCACCCGGGGCCGGAACGGGGCGCGGCTCAGGCCCGCAGACCGGGCAGCAGGGCTTCCAGGCTGTCGCCGAGCGGCAGTTCGCCCTGCGGCAGCCCGGCCTGCTCGCAAACCCGCCGCGCCTTCTGGCGGATATCCTGCTCTGTCCCGGCCGTGTGCAGCACCAACCCCAGCAGCCGCGCGGCCGCCTTGCTCTGCCCGCGCCGCAGTTCTAACCGCGCTAGCTGCAGCAGCGTGATCGCCGCCAGCGGCCCTGCATCCAGGCCGCGCAGCCCGTCCAACGCGGCGTTGATGTGACCGGCCGCCGCCGGCAGGTCGTCCAGCTCCAGGCAAGCGCCGGCCAGGTTGTTCAGGCAGCTGATCTCGGCCCAGGCGTCATGCTGGGTGCGCGCCAGCGCCAGCCCATCCAGAAACAGCGACAGGGCGGCCTGGTGATTGCCGCAGTCGCCGGCCAATTCGCCCAGGTTCGACAGCGCCACCGCCTGGCCGCTGTCATCGCCGATATCTCGGCAGATCTCCAGGCTGCCCCGGTACAGGCGGCGCGCCGCCTCCAGCTCGCCGCGCAGGTGGTACACCGTGCCCAGGTTCAGCGAGACCAGCGCCTCATTGTAGCGGTCATGCAGCCGGCGGCTGATCGCCAGCCCTTCCTGGAAATATCCCTCGGCCCGGGCATACTCGCCCGCCTGGCAGGCGCTGTCGCCCAGCAGGCTCAGCGGGCTGACCTGCCGGTGCAGGTCGCCGCAGGCCCGCGCCGCCGCCAGGCCGGCGCGCAGCGCGGCATCGGCGGCCGGAAAATCGCCGCGCCGGTTGAGCAGCAGCCCCTGCAAATACAGCGCATAGCTCTGCCCCCAGGCATCTCCCAACTCGCGGAAGATCGCCAGGCTGCGCTGCACTGCCTGAATCGCCGGAGCGTGCGCCTTGCGGCGAGCCTGTATCCCGGCCCAAAAGACCAGGCCCAGCCCCAGCCCGGCCCGGTCCTGGGCGGCCTCCAGCAGCGGCAGCGCCCGCGCCAGGCTTTCCTGGCACAGCTCATCCTGGTGCGCCCGGTAGGCCAGCGCCCCCAGGAATGCCAGCAAGCGTCCCAGCAGCCCGGCCGCCTGGCTGCCCGCCTCCGCCGCCTGGGCTTCATCTGCGCCGCCCGTGCCGGTCGCATCTGCCGTCATCGCGCCGCGGGCCTGCTCCAGCTGCGCCACGGCCTGCTGGAACAGCGGAATGCCCTCCAGGAACTCGCCACGGATGCTGTAGAAGTGGAAGACAGCCTCGCAGCCGTGCGCCAGCGCCGGCCGGCCGGCCGGCTCCGCCGCCAACCGCTCCCAGGCCTGGCGCCAGTTGGGCTGCTCCAAGGCCAGCTCAGCCAGCGCCTGCTGCTGGCCGGCGCCCTTCAGCGCCGGCAGCCGGGCGGCCAGCAGGTCAAAGCACCACGCCGCATGCCGCGCCGCTGCTGCACCGGCCGCAGCCGGCTGCCCGGCCAGCTGTTCGGCGGCAAACCGGCGCACCAGCCCGTGCAGCGCATAACGCCCGGGAGCAAAGCGCTGCAGCAGGCTCTTCTGCGCCAGGCTCTCCAGCGCCTGCTCCACCCGCGCCCCACCCGGCGCCACCGCCGCCGCCGCCGCCCGGCTGAAACTGCCCGGGAACACCGCCAGCCGCCGGAAGACCTCCCGCTCCGCTTCCGGCAGCTGGCGCCAGGTCTGCTCCAGCACCGCGCGCAGGCTGCGGTGGCGGTCCGGCGCATCCCGCATCCCGCTCGACAGGCGCAGCAGATCGGCCTGCAGATCGACCAGCACCTCGGCGCAGCTCCGCTCGCCGGCCCACGAAGCAGCCAGCTCGATCGCCAGCGGCGCGCCTTCTAGCAAGCGGCAGATCGCTGCAGCAGCCGGGCCATCGTGCGCCAACCGCCATCCGGGGCAGGCGCGCCGGGCGGTCTGTGCGAACAGCGCCAGCGCGCCGGATGCAGCTTCCGCAGGCGCAGCGCCTTCCGGCGGACAGTCCAGCCCACCCACCTCATAGACCGTTTCCAGGCGCAGGCGCAGCGGCAGCCGGCTGGTCAGCAGCATCTGCAGCCCGGGTGCGGCGCTCAGCAGATCGAGCAGCAGCCCCACCGCATCCTGACCGCCGGCCGGGTCGCCCACCAACTGTTCGAAGTTGTCCAGCACCAGCAGCAGTTCCTTGCCGGCCAGATACGTCCCCAGCTGACCGGTGGGCGGGCGGTCGCCGAAAAAGTGAAAGCCCAGCGCTTCGGCGATCGCTGCAGTGCAGTCGGCCGGCCCGGCTGCGCCCGCCAGCGGCACGAAGAACACCCCATCGCGCAGCAGGCCGGCCTGCTCGGCGGCTGCTTGCAGCGCCAGGCGCGTCTTGCCGATCCCGCCCATCCCCACCAGGCTCACCAACCGGCAGTGCGGGGCGCACAGCAGGTCGGCCAGAGCGTCCAGATCGGCGCTGCGGCCCACGAACGGCGTATGGGCCGCCGGCAGGCCGCCCACGGCGCCGCTCGCCGCTCCGGCCGGCGCACCGCTTGCCGGCGCACTGCTCCCTGCGCCAGACGCCTGTGCCCGCCCGGCGCGCCGCGCCTGCTCCAGCAGCCCCAGCAGCTCCGCCGAAGGGGTCACCCCCAGTTCGCCGGCCAGGTAACGCGCAAAGCGCCGCCCATACGCCTGCGCCGCGCTCCATTGGCCATCCGCTCCATACAGGCGCATCACCCGGCAGCAGGCCGCCTCATCCCACGGCGCCAGGCGCGCTAACCGCTCCGCCGCCTGCAGCGCCTGCCGCAGGTCGCCGCGCCGCTCGTAGATCTCAGCCAGGTGGCCCAGCGCCTCACACATCTGCTGCTCCACCGCCTCACGGCGCAGCAGCAGCCACTCGTCAAACAGCGGGCTGCCGCTCAGCTTCAACTGGTCCAGGAAGGGGCCATGCGCCAGCTCCACCGCCTGAGACAGCCGGCGAGCGTTGATCCGCCCTGCCGCGCTCCCCCGCCGGTAATAGCGGTAGGCCGCCTGCAGGCGCTGCTCAAATTCGGCCAGGTCCACCCGCAGCCGGGCAGCCGGGTTCAGCTGCAGCGCATCCCGCGCCGCCAAGATCAACGGCTCGCCGGCCGGCGGCTCGCAGCCGGCAAAAACTCGCCGCAGGCTGGATAGGGCCTGGCGCAGGCTGTGCAGGGCACGCTCGGCCGGCTGGTCCGACCACAACAACCCCGCCAAGCGCTCGCGCGGCTGCGGGCGGTCCTTCTCAATCGCTAAATACACCAGCAGGGCACGCGCTTTATCGGTGTCGAAATCGGCCGCCTGCCGGCCGTTCAACCATACCTGCAGTCCCCCCAGGGTATCGATGCGGATCTCGTTTGTCACGGGAATCCTGAAATTGGCTCCACAATCGGGCGTTCTTTTGACGATCTTTTGACGCCGGCCTGTTATGTATCCTTTAAAGGGACAACCGCTTTGGATTGTATCACAGGCACGCACCGGCGTTACTATGCTTACCTGCTGCGCATCTTCCAGCCCGGCAGCGCACACGGCGCGCCGTGGATTATCTCCTTGCAAGACCCGCACACCCTCGAAGTGCTGGAGTTCAATGGGATCGCCGAGCTGTCTCGCTACCTGTGCGAACTGACCGGGGCAGCGCAGCCCGCCGGTGAAAGCGTTCCAGTTCCAGGAAACCCAAACAGCGAGTGATCGTATGAACCGAAACCGCCTTCCCTTGTTCCTGCCGATCCTGTTGGCGTTGGCCGCCGGCCTGCTGGCCTGCCGGCTCACCCGCCCGCCCGACCTGCCCCTGCCGCAGCCCACCCACACCGCCCCCGTCCCCACCCAGCCGGCCTCGAGCAGCCCCACCCCGAGCGCGGCCGCCCCTTCCGCACAGCCCAGCGCCGCCGCCCCGCAGGCCGCGCCCCTGGTGGAACTGCGCCAGTGGGCCGCCACTGCCATCGCCGGCTCAGAGTATGGCAGCAGCGACTGGTCGGCCAACCAGGCCACCGGCGCCCCGAATGTAACCGCTTGCGGCGATAACGTGAGCGCCTGGGCCGCAGCCGCCGCCGACAGCCAGGAGTGGATCGAACTGACCTTCGCTACCCCAGTCCAGCCGAGCCGGCTGAACATCCACCTTTCCTACAACCCGACCTTCATCAGCCGCGTCGAGCTGCGCGATCCGCAGGGCGCATACCACCAAATCTTTGCCTTCGAACCGCGCGCCTACCCGGAATGCCCAACCGTCTTCTCGATCGATATTGCCGAAACCGGCTTCCTGGCAGCGGCGGCCCGCATCACCATCGACCAGGCCGCCGCCCCCAGCTGGGTCGAGATCGACGCGGTAGAACTCATCGGCCTGGGTCCCGCGGCCCAACCCGCCGCATCCACCGCCGCGCCGCTGCGGGCGGCATCCACCCAACCGCCCGCATCCACCACCCAGCCGGCCGTATCCTTCCCACCCCCGCCCGGGTTCCTGTGGCGAATGGGTGGTGAGAAAGCCTTCGACGCCCACGCTCAATTCGCCGGTTTGTACGGCATCGACTACGACCCGCTCAACGACCTGCTCTACGCCGCCGACGGCCTGTACGATGTGCACGTCTTCGATGCGCTCAGCTACATCGAGCAGGCCCAGGGGCAGCATATCGGCCCATTCAAACACCCCGAGATGCGTGTCCCGACCGATGTCAAGGTCGATGCGCAGGGCAGCGTATACGTGGCCGCTTGGGGCTCCGGCAAGGTGCTGGTGTTTGGCCCCCAGGGCGGCGGCGAGCCGCGGCTGGTCTTCGGCGAACGCGGCGCCGGCGATGGGCAGTTCGGCGAGTTCAGCCCGGCAGCCCTGGCGGTTGGGCTGGACGGCCGCATCTATGTGCATGACCGCAACAAAGACGCCCAGGGCGTCGAGTACGACCGGGTGCTGGTCTTTTCGCCCACCGGCAGCTGGCTGCAAACCATCTCCCTGCCAGACGCGTCGTTCAAACCGGCCGGGATGGACACCGGCCCCGATGGCAGCCTGTACATGGCCGGGTTCATCGGCTCACGCGTGCTAAAGTACTCGCCCGACGGCCAACTGCTGGATGAGTTGGGCGAGGCGGCCATCCGCCAGGCGGGCGGCGGGCCGCGCGCCCTGGCGATCGACCAGGTCGGCAGCCTGTACCTGGCGCTGTGGAGCGGCGGCATCCTGAAGCTCGACCCCCAGGGCCAACTGCTCGGGCAGTGGGGCGTGCCGGTGAAAGACGGCCGCGCCGCCTGGCCAGAGGGCGGCTTCTTCCAGCCCTCCGGGGTCGCCGTCACCGCCGACGGGGCGCAGGTCTTCTTCACCGATACCTCCGCCGCGCAGGCTTACCTGACCGCCTTCACTTTCGAACCGGGCGCCGCCCCGGCCGCGGGCATTAGCCAATGGGGCAGCGGGGCCGAAGGCACCTCCGAAGACGCCGAGGCCGGCAGCTTCGCCTACCTGGCCGGCGGCCCGGCCGATGCTCGCCAGTGCGCCGCCCCCAACACCGCCTGGGCCCCCTCCCCGGCGGCTGCCGCCGCCGGCGAGCAGGAAAGCCTGACGGTGTATTTCTTCGACCCGCCGCTGATCCCCACCCAGGTGCAGATCGTCATCTCCAACCACCCGTCACAGGTGGTCAAGGTCGAACTGCTCGACGCCAACGGCGTCCAGCCCGACCGGGTGATCTACACTGCTGCGCCGCAGGTCATCCAGCCGTGCCCCTACACCCTGTCGATCCCGATCAGCGGGGTGGACTACCTGGTTTCTGCCGTGCGCATCACGCTGGACCTGTCCGGCGGGCCGGGCCCCAGCCAGATCGACGCCGTGCAGCTGTTCGGCAGCGCACAGTGAGCCAGGCACGTGCAGCACAGCCCTTCAGATCATGAACGAGGAGCACCCCATGCGATCTTTCCCCAGTCTGCCCACGATCATGCGCCGGTTGGCGCACGCCCTGCTGTTGGCCGCTGTGCTGCTGCCCCCGGCCGCGCCGGCGCCGGCTGCCCCGCAAAGCACCTTCACCGTCACATTGATGACCGACCTGTCCGGCGCCAACGACGCCGCCCCCGGCGATGGGGTGTGCCTGGCGGTTGGCGGCGGCTGCACGCTACGGGCAGCCATCCAGGAAGCCAATGCCTGCGCCGGGGCCGATATCATC
>JBJSYW010000365.1:0-7350 GCA_046089985.1 Chloroflexota bacterium | reverse complement strand
GTTTACACCGGCACAACAACCGAAAGTTTCATGGATGCTCCATGGCGTAGAGTCAGGATTGGTACATTATACCTCAGGCAATCTGTGCTAGAATCAAGCTTCGCGAAGGCATCGCGGTGATCTACCAGGGAAGCAGGTATTATCATGTATGGTTGTGGCTAAATGGATCCGCCGGACTGCGCTTGACGCCTCGCCAGAAGCGCAGCGCATCCGGAGCACGATTAAGATCCTCATCCTGATCGCCCTCTTTGCCGGCCTGTTCTGGATCATTCCGCTCCAGGAAGTGGTCCAGGCCATATTGACCGCTGATCCACTCTACCTGCTGCTGGGGCTGGCAGCCGGGACACTCTCCACCGTACTGACCGCCTTTGAGATGGAGCCGCTGACCCGCCAGGCCGGGATCCAGCACCGGGTGGGCACGATTCTGAATATCAACCTGGCAGTCAAGTTTTACACGCAGTTCATGCCCACCAGCCTGGTAGCCAGTGGGCTGCGCTGGTACCGCCTGGCGCAGCCGGGCGGCAAAACCGCCGAAGCGCTGGCGGCGCTGGCTTTCTTCCGCATGCTTGAAACCTTCCTGACCTTTGCCCTGGGGTTGGGTTTCTGGCTGGCGAGCAGCCAGGACAACACCCAGGTGGGCATGGCCTGGCTGCTGGGGCTGATCGGCCTGACGGTCGCCGGCTGGCTGGTGATCACGCGCCTGAGCCTGCCGCTCTACCGTATTTTCAAAGCCCGCCTGGGGGAGCGCCAGGAACACCGGCTGCTGAAACCGCTGCTGCGCCGCATGGATAAATTCCTCTCGGCCGTTTCGGCCTACGCCAGCATCCCCGCCGGTGACCTGCTGGCGGCGGTCTTTTGGGGCACGGTCTCTTCAATGGCCAGCATCGTCTCCGGGCTGTGGTTCGCCCAGGCGGTGGGGATCCAGATCACCTTTCTTGAACTGGGCTGGATCCAGGCGGTGGTGCTGCTGGCGACACAGCTGCCGTTCGCTGTGGCGGGCGGGCTGGGCATTCGCGAAGTGACTCTGGTGGCTGCGATGGGCGCATACGGGGTCAGCGCCGAGCAGGCGCTGGCTTTGTCGTTCTTAATGTTCGTGCGTGGGATCCTGATCGCCCTGCTGGGCGGGGTCACGGAAGCCGTGGATGCGATCCGGCAGCGGCGGTCCAGGGATCAATCAAAGGAGTGACAGCGTGCGGGTTTGCCTGATCAGTGTAGAAATCTTTGCCTGGGGGAAGTACGGCGGCTTTGGGCGCGCCACGCGCCTGATCGGCCGCGAGCTGGCCCGCCGCGGGGTTGAAGTGACCGCAGTGGTGCCGCGCCGCGGCGACCAGGCGCCGGTCGAGATGCTGGACGGGATCCGCGTGCTGGGCTTTTCACCGCGCAAGCCGTTCTCAGCCATCGAACTGCTGCGCCAGGCCAATGCAGACATCTATCACTCGGAGGAGCCTTCGATGGGCACCTACCTGGCGATGCGCTGCATGCCCGATCGCAAACACGTAGTCACCTTCCGCGACCCGCGCGACGCCGGCGACTGGTACACGGAGTTCCGCCTGCCGTCGGTCAGCCCGGCGCAAGTGATCTCGAACTGGCTGTACGAAGATAACCCGCTGGTGCACCTGGCGGTGCGGCGGGCGCATGCCCGCTTTGCAGCCGCCCAGATGATCATCGCCAAGGCCCGGCGCAAGTACCGCCTGCCGGAAGACCCGCTGTTCCTGCCCACCCCGGTGGATGTGCCTGCGCCCGCCCCGCAGAAAGCCCCCGAACCTACCGTGTGCTTTGTCTCGCGCTGGGATAAACGCAAGCGCCCGGAGATCTTCTTCGACCTGGTGAAGCAGTTCCCCGAGGTGCGGTTTATCGCCGCCGGCAAGAGCCGCGACCCCGAGTACGACGCGGCCCTGCGCCGGCGCTGCGCCGGGCTGCCCAACCTGGAGCTGCCCGGGTTTATCGACCAGTTCCAGAGCGACCGCCTGACCCGGCTGCTGGGCAGCAGCTGGATCCTGGCTAACACCGCCGCCCGTGAGGGCCTGCCAAACGCATTTATTGAGGCGGCGGCCCACGCCTGTGCTATACTAAGCGCGGTTGACCCGGACGGGTTCGCTTCATCTTTCGGCTGGCATGTCCAAAACGACGACTTCGCGGCCGGGCTGCGCTGCCTGCTGGAGAACAACGCCTGGCGCGAGCGGGCCGAGCGCGGTTATCGCTATGTGTATGATACGTTCTCGCTGGAGAACGCCATCGACCGCCACCTGGCGATTTACGAACAGCTGACCGGGCTGAACCGGCCGGTTCAACCGCCATCTTCACCTGTTGGAACTTCCTTATGACCCGTATCCTTGCAACTACCATCCGCCGCCATACCCCGCATACCGAGCCTTCCGGGTTTATTTACCTGGTTGATGTTAAAAAGCAGCAGGTGCTGCAGCGCTGCGAGATGATCGAGCCGGCTTTCCGCGAAGTCGACACCAACCCACGCGGCGGGATGCGCGGCAGCCGGGGGATCAGCGTGCGCCCGGACGAGATCGCCATCGCCAACGCGTCGGTGATCTTCCGCTACGACCCGCATTGGAACCTGCTGGGGGCCATTTCGCACCCGGCGATGGCAGCCGTGCACGATATCCTCTACCAGGGCGATACCCTGTGGGCCTGCTCGGCGCGCAACGACCTGATCTACCAGTTTGATCTGCACGGGGCGCTGCAGCGGCACATCTACCTGCGCGACCCATCGCCGGCGCTGCACAGCCTGTCCTGGAAACCGGCGCGGCTGGTCCGGCAGGATACGATCCGCGGGCAGAAGATCGAGTTCCGCGACCCGCGCACCCACGACGAAGAAACCTACGACCACGCGCACGTCAACAGCATCTGCATCACACCGGACGGGGCCATGCTGGTTTCAATGGGGCTGGTGCTGAACAGCGGCTTCTCGACCCTGCTGCGAGTCAAGAGCCGGCTGGTCAAGGCAGGCGTATGGCCGCGGCTGCTGGCGGCCAACCGCCAGGTGCGCGCCGTGCTGCGCATGAAGAAGAACCCGCACAGCGACCTGGTGATCCAACCGGCGCGCGCCCGCTCTGCCGTGGTGCAGATCGCCCCGGATGGGGCGCACCGCCTGGCGCTGACCCTGGAAGGGGTCACCGTGCCCAGCCACAGCCTGCTGCCGCTGCCAGACGGGACGCTGGCCTACATGAACACCACCGCCGGCGAGATGGTACACTTCGAGCCAAACGCCGGGCGCGTGCTCTCGTCCACCCGGGTCACCGACGGCTTTTTACGCGGCGCGCTGCGCCTGCCTTCCGGACGGCTGCTGCTGGGCAGCAAGCGCGAACTGATCACCTTCAACCTGGACGGATGCCGGGTGGATGAGCGGATGGTGATTTCGGAAGACAGCAACGAATCGGTGTACGACATCAAGATCCTGCCCGAACACTACGACCCGCCGCCGCTTTCCTTCGCCGAAAGCTTCCTCGCACAGGCCGGTTATCCCAGCGAGCAGCTTCACCAGCGCCAGTACCGTCTCTCGAACAGCTCCCACAGGTAGGACGCGCAATGACACTGCCCAATTTCCTGATCATCGGCGCCCCAAAAGCCGGCACAACTTCACTGCACTACATCCTCTCCCAGCATCCAGCGGTGTTTATGTGCCCGGTTAAAGAAGCCGGGTTCTTCTGGGCATACGATCGCCCGGTGCGCTTGGCTGGGCCAGGCTCTCAAAAGCTGCACAACCGGCTGGTGCGCGACCTGAATGAGTATGAGGCGCTGTTCAACGGGGTGCAGGGCCAGCGGGCGATCGGCGAATCCTCGGTGCGCTACATCTCGACCCCCAATACGCCGGCTAACATCCGGCGTTTTGTGCCAGAAATGAAGCTGATCCTGAGCCTGCGCCAGCCGGCCGAACGCGCCTTTTCATCCTTTAGCCATAACCTGCGTGACGGGCTGGAACCGTGCAAATCCTTCGCCGAGGCCATCCGCCAGGAACGCAGCGGCGAGCGCGACGATTGGGAATTCTGCCGCTACCTGGATAAAGGTTTTTATTTTCGCCACATCACGCGCTACCTGGAACTGTTTGACCGGCGGCAGATGAATATCTCGCTGCTGGAAGACCTGAAGACCGACGGCCCCGGGCTGATGCGCGATATCTTCCGCTTCTTAGCCGTGGACGAACGCTTCGTGCCAGACATGGAACACAGGCATAACGCCTCCGGCATCATCCGCAACCCGCTGCTGCGCATCCTGTGGACGCGCTCCAACCGGCTGCGCGGCGAGCTGCGCCCCCTGCTGCCGCCTCGGCTGCGGCATACCGCCTTTGAGTGGGTGATCCAGGACCTGGAGAAGCTGCACATGCCGGGCGAGATCCGCAGCGAGCTGACCGAGTACTACCGACAGGATATCCTGCAGCTGCAAGACCTGTTGGACCGCGACCTGAGCCACTGGCTGGTATAAACCGCCCCGAGAACGCCCATGCCCATCTTCCTGGTTTCCACCGTCCGGCGCAACTGCCCGCCGCAGGAGCCTTCCGGCTACCTCTACGCAGTCGACCCGGCCCAAGGCAAAGTGATCCAGCGCTCGGCGATTGTCGAGCCGCTGTTTCGTGACCTGGACGCCAACCCGCGCGGCGGGATGCGCGGCGCCAAGGGCATCGCGATCCGCCCCGACCAGCTGGCGCTGGCCAATTTCTCGATGATCTTCCGCTACGACCCGCACTGGCGTCTGCTGGGCGCCCTGACTCACCCTTCGTGCGCGGGGATCCACGACATCCAGTTCGAAGACGACACGCTGTGGGTTGCGGCGGCCCGCGCCGACCTGCTGCTGCAGCTCGATCTGCAGGGGCGCATCCTGCAGTCGTTCTACCTGCGCGACCCATCGCCGGCGGTGCAGCAGCTGGGCTGGAAAGCGCCGGTGCTGCTGGACCGTGCAAGCATCCAGCGCGGGGCGACCGATTTCCGCCACCCGCACAGCGTGGAGAAAGAGACCTACGACCGGGCCCACCTGAACAGCCTGTGCCGCCTGGAAAACGGCGACCGGCTGGTATCGCTGGGCTTCGTATTTGACGAGCAGTACGCCAGCCTGCTGCGGCTGAAGATCCGCCTGGTGCGCTGGGGCATCTGGCCGGCGCTGAAACGCGCCAACCGTTCGCTGCGCAGCCTGACGGGCAAAAAGCAGCGTAACATGGACCAGAACCTGGTGGTCAAACCGGCCCGGGCGCGTTCGGCCCTGGTGCGCATCGCCGCGGATGGACGGCGCAGCCTGGCGCTTGCGCTGCCCGGCATCACCGCCCCCAGCCACAGCCTGCTGGCGCTGCCCGACCGGCGGGTGGTGTACCTGGATACCACGCACGGCGACCTGCTGCACATCGACCCGGACGAAGGGCGGGTGCTGTCGCGCACATCGGTAGCCGAAAACGGCTTCCTGCGCGGCGTGACCCCGCTGGACCGCGACTGCCTGCTGGTGGGCAGCCGGGGCGAGCTGATCACCTTCCATGTGGGAAACCGGCAGGTGCTGCAGCGCATGCAGATCAGCGCCGACAACCAGGAAGCGGTGTACGACATCAAAGAACTGCCGGAGCACTACGCCCTGCCGCCGCTGTCGCTGGCGGAGGATTTCGCCCGCCAGACCGGTCACGCCGACCCCAGCTACCTGGTCAAGTAGGCGCAGCCCCGGCGGGGTTTCCTGCACGCCCGCGGATCGCGGTGAAAGCGTTGTCTACGGCGCATCGGCCGGGTTCGCCGGCGCGTCGATGGGGCAGCCGGTTGGGTTCTCGAGCGGCGCCAGCAGCTGGATATCCACCGCGTACAGCGTTTCGATTGGGGCATAGTAGCACAACAGCGGCTCGGAGACCCATTTCACCCAGGCGTTGTTCTCCTCGCCAAAGGCATAACCGCTGTCTTTCTGCTGTGTGAACTGTTTATCGCTGACGATCAGGGAGAAACGCCGGCTGGCCAGGTCATGGTAGAACCCGGCGAAGTAGTCGGCATCGCCGGCCATCGCCTGGTCCATCATGTACTTCTTCTCGTACTTCGAAACCAGCGGGATGCCAGACAGGTAGCCAAAGGTCAGCAGCTGGCGCTGGTCGATGAACAGCACCTCGCCGGTCTGGGCTGCGGCCTGGGTCTCGCTCTGCAGCGTCTCCAGCGCTTTGCGCACCGCGCCCGGGCGAGGCAGGTCCAGCGCGCCGGCGCTGCGCACCACGCCCCAGGCAGGCAAGAACAGCAGCAGCGCCAGCAGCGCCTGCAACGGGCGCGGCCAGGCGCCCGGGGGATGGGCTCCGGCGCGGCCGAGGGCCACCGCCGCCACGAAAACCAGCATCACCAGCAGCAAATCCAGGTTGTGCAGGTTATTCCCGCCGCCGATCTTCACGCTGGCTACCAGGCCGCCGCCCAGCAGCAGCACGCCGCCGGCCAGGCAAGCCAGCGCATGCAGCCAGGTGGGCCGCCAGCGCCTGGAGAACGCCAGCCAGGCCAGCAGCGCCAGCAGCGGCCCAACCGCCAGCAGCAGGGCCGGCAGCACGCCTTCGGGATACGTGGCGCTGGGGAACAGGCGATACCACAGCAGCGGCTGCGCCAGCGCGGTGCTTTTGGACAGGCGCTCGGGCTGCAGCAGCTTGGGATTAGCCAGCATGCCGCCCAGCAGCGCAGCGAGCGCCAGCAGCGCCACATTCAGCAGCCAGGCGAGATCAAAACCCAGCAGGCGCAGCCCCGGGCGGGCGGGCGGGACGCCGGGTTCTAGCGCGCCGGGTTCCGGCGTGGGTCGCGCCGGTGCATCCCGACCGGGCGCACCGGGCGCATCCGCAGCCGGCCCGGCAGGCTCATCCAGCAGCAGGATTACGGTCAGCACCGGGACAGCCGGCAGCCAGGTCCAGCGGCTCAGGCTGGCGAAATACCCGGCGGCGGCCAGCGCGGCTGCGCCGGTCAGCAGGCGCGCCGGACGCCAGCCGGGGCGGGCGAACAGCACCACCAGCAGCGCGCTGATGATCAGCGGGGTGTAGATCGGCCCCTGGTTCAGGAACAGCATCACCCAGGCGGCAAAAATCCACCGGCCCAGGCGGTCCAGCCGAGTGCGCCGGGCCAGCGCTAATCCGAGCAGCAGGTGCGGAACGAAGGACAGCAGCGCATTCCACAGCCGGTGCAGCCAGATCGGCGCGTCGTTTACCAGAAACGGCAGCCCCCAGAGCAAAAACCGCCCGATCGAGCGGCGGGTGCCTTCAAACTCCCCACTCACCACATAGCGCTCGGGGATGAAGTACAACGACGACTCGTACAGCCGGTTGCCTTCGGACCAACCCTGTGAGAAGGGGTAATCGCTGACCGATCCGAGCATGTCATAAGCCAGGAACAGGCCGCCGGTCAGCGCCAGCGCGGC
>JBJSYW010000364.1:0-7859 GCA_046089985.1 Chloroflexota bacterium | reverse complement strand
CCACGAACTGCTGGCGCATGCCGCCGCCGTACAGGCCTTCCGCGCCGGCGGCTACGGCCCGGGGGGGCAGCCCGGGCGCATCGGCATCGTGTTGGATGTCGAAGACGCCTTCCCCGCCGGCCCGTCGGACGCCGATCAGGCCGCCTGCCGCCGCTACACCCAGCACTATTCGAGTCTGTTCGCCGACCCGCTCTTCAAGGGCCACTACCCCCAGGAGCTGATCGAGTGGCTTGGGCCGATGGCCCCCAAGATCCAGCCCGGCGACCTGGAGCAGATCCGCCAGCCGGTCGACTTCCTGGGCATCAACTACTACCGCGGCATGCGGGTCAGCTACGACACCGGCGGCGGGCACCTCAAGTGCCGGGCGGTCAACAGCACCGAGCCGCTGTGGGGCTACACCGAGCTGGGCTGGGGCATGTACCCGTCTGGGCTGACCAACGTGCTGCGGCGCTTTAAAGACGAATATGGCAACCCGCCGCTCTATATCACCGAGAACGGCACCGCCACGCCTGACCAACCGGACGCCTCCGGTTTTGTCAACGATACGGCGCGGGTCAACTACCTGCGCGGCCACATCCTGGCCTGCCACGACGCGCTGCAGACCGGAGTCGACTTGCGCGGCTACTTCGTGTGGAGCCTGCTGGACAACTTCGAGTGGGCCGAGGGCTATGCCCCGCGCTTCGGCCTGGTGCGCGTCGATTACGAAACTCTGAAGCGCACCCCCAAGCGCAGCTTCGCCTGGTATGGCGATGTGATCGCCCGCTGTGGGTTGGAGGACTGACGTGATCGAACCATCTGGCCTGGAGTACCAGGCGCAGTCCTCGCTGCGCCGCCTGCTGCCGCGCCTGGAAAGCCGCCTGGCAGGCGAGATCGCCGCCCAGCCGGCCGCCTGGCAGGCCTATCACGCCCGCTTGCTGGCCGGTTTCCCGCGCCTGTTCGGCTTGCTGGTGCAGGCCTACGGTGCGCAGTACGATTTCTTCTATCACCTGGAAGAACTGCTGGTGGGCATGGCCCGCTCCTGGTTCCAGCGCCCGGAAGACTTGAAAGCCCTGGACGCCATCCGCGAGCAGGACCCGCACTGGTTCCAATCCAACAAAATGCTCGGCGGTGTGCTGTATGTCGACCTGTTCGCCGGCGACTTGCAGGGCGTGCGCCAGAAGATCCCGTATCTGAAAGAGCTTGGCCTGACCTACCTGCACCTGATGCCGCTCTTCCGTGCCCCGGAAGGTGAGAACGATGGCGGCTACGCGGTCAGCTCGTATCGCCAGGTCAACCCTGCCCTCGGCGCGATCGAGGATCTGAAAGCCCTGGCAGCCGACCTGCGCCGCGAGGGCATCAGCCTGGCGCTGGACCTGGTCTTCAATCACACCTCCAACGAACACGAGTGGGCGCAGCAGGCCCAGGCCGGCGACCCTGAAGCCCTGGATTTCTACCGCACCTTTCCCGACCGGACGCTGCCGGATGCGTACGAGCAGCACCTGCGTGAGATCTTTCCCGACGAGCACCCCGGGGCGTTTACCTACTGGCCTGGCATGCGCCGCTGGGTCTGGACTACCTTCCACGCCTACCAGTGGGATCTGAACTACGCCAACCCGGCGGTCTTTAACTGCATGGCGGGCGAGATGCTCTACCTGGCCAACCTGGGCGCCGAGGTGCTGCGCCTGGACGCGGTGGCCTTCATTTGGAAACAGCTGGGCACCAACTGCGAAAACCTGCCCGGCGCGCACCGCCTGATCCAGGCGTTCAATGCCGTCTGCCGCATCGCCGCCCCCGGCTTGCTGTTCAAATCTGAAGCCATCGTCCACCCGGACGATGTGGTCAAGTACATCTCGCCCGGTGAGTGCCAGCTGTCGTATAACCCGCTGCTGATGGCGCTGCTGTGGAACTCGCTTGCCACCCGCGAGGCCCGCCTGCTGAAGCAGGCCCTAAGCGAGCGCTTCAAGCTGCCGGCCGGCGCGGCCTGGGTCAACTACGTGCGCGTCCACGATGATATCGGCTGGACCTTCTCCGATGAGGACGCCGCTCGCCTGAACATCAACGGCTTTGACCACCGCCGCTTCCTGAACGATTTCTACACCGGGCGCTTCCGCGGCAGCTTTGCCCGCGGTCTGCCCTTCCAGGAAAACCCCAAGACCGGCGATGTGCGCATCTCCGGCACATGCGCTTCGTTGGCCGGCCTGGAAAAGGCCCTGGCTGAAGAGACCCCCGCCGAGGTCGACCTGGCGATCCGCCGCATCTTGCTAATCCACGGCGTGATCCTGACCGCCGGCGGCATTCCGCTGCTCTACCTGGGCGACGAGTGGGGCACGCTGAACGATTACGCCTTCCGCGACGACCCGGCCAAGGCCGGCGACAGCCGCTGGGTCCACCGCCCGTTCACCGATTGGTCGCGCTTCCCCAGGCGCCTCGACCCGGCTGCCATCGAAGGCCGGGTCTATCTTGGCCTGCAGCGCCTGATCCAGGCTCGCCGGTCCACGCCCGCCTTCGGCGCCGGCCCCACCCAGGTGATCGAGACCGGGCTGCCGGCGGTGCTCGGTTACGTCCGCCAGGGCGAAGGCCAGCGCGTGCTGGTCTTTGCCAATTTCTCCGAGCAGCCGCAGCTGGTGCCGGCCAACCTGCTGCGCCTGTACGGGTTGAGCTACAGCTTCACCGACCTGCTCACCGGGCAGCCGGCCGCACCGGGCGACCTGGTGCTGGAACCGTGCGGCCTGGTGTGTCTGCGGGCCTGAACCATGCGTTATTCATGAGGGCTGCCATGCAAGAGGGAGCGCTGCAACGCCTGATCGTCCTGTTCCAGCGGGCATTTGACCAGCTGGGCCTGCAAGTCCCGATTAAGACTCTGGAAGAAATGGCGGTCCTGATCCACCGGGCCATGACGGTGCAGGCGCGCAATTATCACAACCTGGAGCATGTTATCCACCTGGTGGACGAGCACGACCCGGTGCGCACGCTGGCGGCGCTCTTTCACGACATCGTCTACTACCAGGTGGACCTGGGTTTCCTGCCCGAGATCTGGGAGATCGTTGCGCCGTACCTGGAGCCGCGCGAGAGCGCCTTCCAACTCTCCGGCGGCCCGGCCAGCCGGGAGCGCAGCTTCCGCCTGGCGCGCGAGGTATTCAACCTGCCGCTCGGCCAGGTGATCACCCCCGCCGGCGGGATCAACGAGTTCCTCAGCGCCGTGGTGCTGAACTGCCAGCTCGGCCGCTTCGTCCCTGAAGCGCTGCTGTTCAAGATGAACGTCTGCATCGAAGCGACCATCCCGTTCCGCGGCCCCGGCCCGGACGGGCGCGGCTACTTCGAGCAGGTGCTGGAGCGCATGCGCGCCATCAACCAGCGCTGGGGCTTCGAGCTAACCGAGGGCGAACTCGTCCAGACCGTCTCCACCGCGGTGCAGCTGGCTAACCGGGATGTGGAGAGTTTTGGCGACCCCAGCCCGCAGGGTTTTCTGTACAACACCTGGAAGCTGCTCCCCGAGACCAACGTGCCGCTGCGCTCACGCTACGTCTACACCATCCGCGAGTATCGCGAGGCGCTGCAGCGGGTGCAGGTCTTTTTCAAGATCCTTGACCCGCAGGTGATCTTCCACCAGTATAACGGGGTGCCCTCCGACGCCGAGTACCAGGGCCTGGTGGCGCGCGCCCGGCGCAACATCGCCGTTGGGCAGGTGTATCTGCAGATGAAACTGCTGGCCCAGGCCATCCTTGAAGCCCTGGCAGAGCAAACCGGCGGCGATGCCCCGCTTTCGCTTTTCATGGGCGATGTGCCGGATGATATCGTCAGCGACCGCCTGGAAGACCACCTGCCCCCGGTGGCCGATCCGCCCTGGGTGGACACCGCTTCTTCGCTCTACCAGCTGCTGGCCAGCGGCCGCCTGGAGGAGCCGGGCTTTGACACGAACAGTTCGCCGCTGACCCTGTTCATCTACCGCAGCCTGACCGCCGAGCAGATTGCTCGCTCCAGCCTGCTGGCCGACGAAATGTTTGCCCACCGCCTTACTCCAGGCGAACTGCTGGATCGCCTGGAGCCGGCGGTGGTGCAGCCGATTGCCCGCGCGGCTGCCCAAATGGTGATCACCCGCCGCGAGGATCTGCTGCGCTTTGCCTGAAGGGTCGATTTAAGCTTTGCGGGTCACCCCGATTCCCGGGCGGTCGGGCAGGCACAGCCGGGCACCGTCATACGTCACCCCGTCAAACGGGTCGTTGGCCACCAGGAACGGGCCGTCCAGGTCGGCGTAATCGACCAGCGCGGCGATGTGCGCTGCGGCTGTCACCCCCAGCGTGGTCTCGACCATGCAGCCCAGCATGATCTGCATGTCCAGCGCCCGGGCGGTGTGGATGGCGCGCACCGATTCGCGCAGCCCGCCGCACTTCTGCACCTTGATCACCACCCCGTCCACCGCGCCGGCGTGGGCCGCCACGTCATGCGAGGTCAGGATATTCTCGTCGGCGAAGATCGGCAGCCCCAGCTTCTGCTCACGCAGCCAGCGCAGCCCTTCGATATCGCCGACCGGCAGCGGCTGTTCGACGAATTCGATCCCATACTGTGCCAGTCGCGGGATCATCCGGGCGGCCTGCTCGCGGGTCCAGCCGGCGTTGGCGTCCACCCGCAGCCGAGCCTGGCTGACCGCTCGCACTGCCCGCAGCACGGCTTCGTCGTCCGGCCCGCCCAGCTTGAGCTTGATGATCGGCATGCCCGAGGCCTGCACCCGCTCGGCCATGCGCTCCGGGGCGTCAATGCCCACCGAGTACGAGGTGTGCGGGATCTTGCCCGGGTCCAGCCCCAGCAGCCGGTAGACCGGCAGGCCCAGCTGCTGGCCCCACAGGTCGTGCAGCGCAACGTCGAGCGCCGTGCGGGCAGCGGCCGAGCCGCGCGGCAGGCCTTTCAGCACGTCTTCCAGGCGTTCGGGGTCCCAGTCGCGCTCTCCCAGCGCTTCCAGGTAAGCCAGGATGCCGGCCTGCGACTCGCCGTGATGCGGCACGCCGGCCGCTTCGCCAATCCCCGCCAGCCCGCTGTGCGGGTCGCGGATGGTGGCGAAAACGTTGTGGCGCTGATCGGTTGCGCCGTGGGCAATGCGCCAGGTGGTGCGCAGGTTCAGCGTGTAGGGTTCATAACCGAGTTTCATGCAAACCTCCCCATGCCAACCAGGTTGTCTTTCAGCCAGGCGCGGTAGCGCGGGCTGTCCGGGTTGAGCGAGTTAATTGAAATGCCCCAGGCAGCTCCGTTGGCGTGGACAAATTCGTCGCCGCCCAGCGAGATCGCTACGTGGGTGATGGCTGCGATGCGCCCGGCCCCGCTGGGATCATCCTGCTCGCCGAAGAACAGCAGGTCGCCCGGCTGGGCCGTCCCGTTCACCGGCGCCGCTGCGTGATACTGCTGGTCGGCGTCGCGCGGGATGCGCTTGCCCAGGTAGGCGTAGAACGTGCCGGCCAGCCCCGAGCAGTCGTATCCATACGGGGAGCGGCCACCCCACAGGTACGGCACGCCGATGAAGCGCTGGACCAGTTCCAGCGCCTGGTTCACCGCGCCGGCATCGCCGGAATCGCCGGCGTGCCGGGCGCCGCCCGGGGCCGTCGCGCCCAGCCCGGCCGCGCCCAGCGCGGTCAGCCCGGCCCGGTCCACCCACCAGGCGCGCCCATCCGGCAGGCGCAGCCGGGCGCGCGGGCCTGCCTCGGCCTCCAGCGCCACGCGGGTGGCGAAGACCAGCTTGCCGGCCAGTTCGCCCGGGCTGCCGTCCCATTCGGGCTGCAGCGTGGCGTGCAGCAGTTCGTCCACTACCTGCCAGCGGCAGGCCGCCAGGTAGGCCTGCGCCTCGGTGAACGTGCAGCGCTGCAGCGCAGCGCTGTGGATCCAACCGATGTAGCCGTCGTGCTCCATGCGCACCAGGCTCCAGATGCTCGATTCGTCCAGCACCCGGCAGGCTTCGCCCAGGATGGCCTGGCTGACTCGTTCCGCCAGGCTGCGCGGCTCGCGCCGCAGGTCGTCCACCGGGCGGTTGACCAGCGCCCAGGCGGACTCTGCGTTCAACAGCACCTTCAGCCCGGATAGGTCGATCCCGGTCGCCTGTCCGGCCACTTGCTGCACCCGCTCAACCGCCGCGGCCCGCTGCGCGTCCGTTAGCACGCGGCCCACCAGGCGCAGTCCCCCGCCGGCCCGCTGCGCCCGCACCTCGAACATCCCCTGGCGGGCGTCGGCATAGCGCTCGCACTTCAGCCGCTGCAGCGCTTCGCCCTCCGGGCTGCCGCGCCGTTCCAGGAAGTCTTCCACCCGGCTGAGCCACTCGGCCAGGCGCTCTTCATGGACGGTGTGGGCCACCCCTTCCGGGATCCACTGCTCGGCGCACGGGATGTGCCGGGCGATAAACTGGGCGTGCCGCGCCGGCGCGTTGACCGGGTCCTGTGCGCCCTGGATCACCAGCACCGGCCGATCCACCGCGCCCAACTGCTCGGCGGTGTAGTTCGGTTCGCGCAGGATCTCGTCCAGCGTAAGCTGCAGCAGCGTGCGCCAGTACTCCGGCCCGTGCGTGGCGGTGTGTAGGCTGGTCAGCTCGCGGTGCCACTCCGGCGCTTCGCGGCGGATCCGCTCGGGGTTGAAGACGGCCGGCTCGCGCTCGAACAGTTCGGGGCTAACCCAGGCGTTGGCAGCCTGCGGGATGCAGGTCTGCACCACCTCGGGGTGTTCCATCAGCGTCACCAGGGCCACGTTGCCGCCGTTCGAATGTCCAATCACGTGGGCGGTGGGGTAGCCCAGGGCGCGCACCAGCGCGGCCATATCGCCGGCCATTTCTTTGAAACTGTAGCTCAGGCCCGGGTTGCTGCTCTGCCCGTGGCCGCGGCAGTCGGGCACGATCACTTTCCAGCGGCAGGCCAGCAGCGGGGCCACTTCGCCCCAGTTGTTTTGCCCGGTGCCGGTTGAGCCGTGGATCAGCAGCACCGGGGCCTGCCCGGGGCGGTCCTGTCCGAAGGTTTCGTAATACAGCTGCGCGCCGTTGATCTCAATCGTAGGCATGGGTTAACCTCGCGCCAGGGCCAGCAGAGCGCGGAAGGCCCGGTAGGCTTCAACCATGGTGGCCGCGCTGCAGTTCACCCGGCGCTCGTCGCGCACTGCGCCGGGCAGCAGGGCGGCCTTCTCGGCCATCTCGCTCTGCACAAAATCGACCGCCACTGTCACCGGCTGCGCCGGTTGGAAGGGGGCCGGGTGCTGCCCGGCGATGAAGTTCTGTACGGCCCGCTGCGCGGCCGCCTGGATTAGCTCCTGGCTTGCTGCAGGGGCCAGTAGTTCGGCCGCCATGCGTCCCACAGCCGTCTTGACCACCGCCGTCTCCAGCTCGCCCAGCAGCGCCCGCGCTTCAGCGCAGGCGGTCTGGTCGCCGGAGATCAGGATCAGCGGCACGCCGAACTGCCCGGCTACCGCTGCGTTCAGCCCGATCTCGCCCACCCGCTGGCCGTTCAGGTGCAGGTGGTAGACCCGCTCATCCGACCAGGTGTGCTCGAGGATGGCGTTCTCGGCCCCAATGCGGGCGTGATAACCGATGAACATCAGCGCGTCGGCGCGGTCGACCCCCTGGACCATCGAAAGTGGGGAGGGCGAACCGCTGTTCAACCGGGCGCGCCGGTCCAGCTCTTCGATCAGGATATTGCGCCCGTTGTTGTGGCCGTCGGTGACCACGACTTCATCAGCCCCGCCATCAAAAGCGCCGCGCACGGCGGCGTTAACGTCCTGCGTCATCAGGCGGCGGAAGCGGGCATATTCCGGATGGGCTGGATTCACCTGGTCCCAACTGACGACCCCGGTGATGCCCTCCATGTCGGCGGCGATTAAGACTTTCATGTGCTTTTGGGCTCCTTTTTGGTTGGGCGGCC
>JBJSYW010000363.1:0-4072 GCA_046089985.1 Chloroflexota bacterium | reverse complement strand
CGCCCGCCGCCGCCCGCCGCGCGCCCGCTTGAAAGAGCGCTTGCAGACGCGCGTCTATCCCTATCTGCTGGCGTGCGCCGGTGGGTCGCTGAACGGCGGTCGCCCGGTGCAGCCCGGGCAGATCGAGATGGTTTACTGGTTCCCGGCTTTCCCGGGCGAACCGGAGCGCTTTGCGTATTCCGCGGCGCAGATGGAAACCGATGGCGCTTACCTGGCCCAGCTGGTGGATGAGATCACCGCCCGCGCTGCACAGGCTGCGGTCGCCGCATCGCCCACTGCCGCAGCACAGGCTGCGGGCGCCGCGCAGCCCGCTGGAGGCGGCCAACCTGCGCCCAGCTCGGGCGCTTTTCCGCTCACTGCCCGCCCGGAGCGCTGCGCCTACTGCGTCTACCGCTCGCTGTGCCAGCGCGGCGAACGCGCCGGCGGCCCGGAGGACGAAGACGACCTGCTAGACGACCCCGGTCCGGCTGGGCGGATCGACTTCGAGCAGGTGGGTGAGATCGCCTTCTGAACCGCCGGCCGCGCCTTTCGCAAAGAAAATTTCTAAGGTGGCGGGGCTGGATTTGGTGCTATACTTGGTGTTCGATCCATATCCCTGGTTAGAAATATTCGTAACTGGAACATCGACCGAAAAGGTCCATACAAGAAAAGGAGTCCAATAGCATGGAGAGTGATCAAAAGCAAGCGCGCCTGCGGCCGACGGTTGTGATCGTGTGCCTGATGCTGGCCGTGTCTTTGCTTGTGAGCGCCCTGCCTACGATGCAGGCTTCTGCGGTAACCTGTAAATTCAAGCACACGGTGGTGGCCGGCGATACGTTGATGTATGTCGCTAATCTGTACCAGGCCGACTGGAACGAGATCGCCCAGGCCAATAACCTTCAGCCGCCGTATGCCATCGCAGTTGGGCAGGTGTTATGCATCCCGGAAGGGACGAAACCGGGTAATTCGGGTACCAGCACCGATACCAAGAAGGGCAAAAAAGAAGCCACCCTGGACGTAGTCAGCCAGATGAACCACATCTACGTCTCGGTGGAGAACTTTGCTAACAAGACGCCCTACTACGTGCGGGTTTTCAACCGCACCACTGGGGTTTCTTACCGCATCGGCAACTTCACCACCAACAAGGAAGGCGACTGGGCCGGCTGGTTCAAGGTGCCCGGGTATATGCCGCGCACGGTGGATATGGGCGTGTGCGTGAAGAACACCTGGACCGATGCAGTCTCGTGCGTTAAGTACGATGACTCGCTCTACACCCTGCCGGTGGTGCTGCTCTCGCGCTGCATCAAGCAAGGCCGTTAGCCAGGCTCCGCCGCCGGCCCGCCGGGGAGACCCGTGCAGGCTGCGGCGCTGCCGGTGAAAAAAAGGCTGGGGCGCTCGATTTTGGGAGCGCCCCAGCCTTTTTGATTCGGGTGCGTTTTTTGCCCGTCGTCCGGCCGGTTAATGGCGGGCGGCGTATTCCATTGCCAGCGCGATCGAACCCAGCCCGCCGGCCTGGTTACCTAACCCGGGCGGGACGATGTATTGATCGATCTCGTTCAAGATCGCCGGCGACTGCACATAGCCGTTCAGCAGCGTCTGCACCTGGCGGCGGATGCTGGGGAACAACCGCCCATCCTGCATCACCCCGCCGCCCAGGATGATCTTCTTAGGCGAGAGGGTGCAGATCAGCCCTGCCACCGCCTGGGCGATATAGTGCGCTTCCAACTCCCAGGCCGGGTGGTCGGCCGGCAGCGTTTCAGCCCGCCGGCCCCAGCGCTGGTTCATCGCCGTGCCCGAAGCCAACCCTTCGAAACAGTCGCCGTGGAACGGGCAGGCCCCGGGGAACGGGTCGACCTGGCGGTCATGCGCCAGGCGCAGGTGGCCCATCTCGGGGTGAACCAACCCGCGCAGCGGGCGCCCGTTGACGATTGCCCCGCCGCCCACGCCGGTGCCGATCGTGATGTACAGGCATGGGTCGGACCCCACCCCGGCGCCCCAGCGGTATTCGCCCAGCGCCGCCCCGTTAACGTCCGTGTCGAACGCGACCGGCGTCTGCAGGGCGTCTTCCAACCGGTGGACGATGTCGGTGTTGGCCCAGCCCGGCTTGGGTGTGGTGGTGATGCTGCCATAGGTGGGTGAGTCGGGGTTCAGGTCCACCGGGCCAAAGCAGGCCACGCCGATCCCGCTCAACGGATGGATGGCGGCCTGCCGCCGGAAATACTCGATCACCTGCGGCAGGGTTTGATCGGGATGGGTGGTTGGAAAGCGCTCCTCGGCCTGCAGGTCGTGCGGCCCGCTGCCCACCACGCATACGAACTTTGTCCCGCCGGCTTCTAAGCCGCCGTATCGCTTCATAATGCCTCCTGTGTTGCTGCTGCCCCCATTATACCCCGCCGGTATTTATTAAAAATTTATCATTCGCGCTGGAACAGAATCGATCCCGGCGGCGTTAACGTGTGTAGACAGGCGCGCATCTGCCTGGCGCCTGAAGAAACATTTTTTATCGATCGAGGAGTAAAGCAATGTCGACATTTTCACGCCTTCTGCTTGTGATGGCGCTGCTGTTTTCCGCCAACGCGGGGCTGGCAGCGGCAGCCGGCCGTGGGCTGCACAGCGCCGGCGATCTTCCGCCGACGCCGGCTGCCCCATGGGGCGGCGATAACCGCGTCTTTCTGCCGCTGGTGGCTCGCCCGCCCCTGTACCAGGTCAGCGGGCGGGTGCTGAACAGCGCCGGACAGGCGCTGCCGGATGTGACCGTGCAGGGGGGAGCCGGCGCTTCGGCCCAGACCGGCAGCGACGGCAGCTACCAACTGCCGGTTGACAGCGGCGCACTGGCATTGGCCCCGTACAAAGATGGCTACGCCTTTGAACCGGCGATGTTGGACCTGAACATCAGCCAGAGCGTGGGCGGGCAGAATTTCACCGCCCTGGCGGCCTGCACCGAGGCGGTGACTAACGGTGGGTTTGAGAGCAGCACCTGGTGGACCCTGCTGGCAGGCGCCGGCTACTACCCCTCGGCCTATACCACCGCCGTGGCGCACAGCGGGGCGCGCTCGCTGCGCACCGGCATCACCAACCCGCTGGACCAGATGACCAGCGAGTCGCGCGTGCGCTCCAGCGCCGTCAGCATCCCTTCCAGCGCCAGTTCGGCTATGCTGCGCGTCTGGCTCTACCCGCAGACCAGCGAGACGGTGATGACCGGCAGCCTGGACCCGTCAGCCGCCCGGCCGCAGCCGCCCGACAACGCCGATCTGCCGACGACTGCCTTTGGCGATATGGCGATGGCGGCCGATGCCCAGTACGTGCGCCTGCTTGACAGCAGCAACGCCGTCCTGGCTACGCTGACCCAGTTCCGCAGCAACAACCAGTACTGGTCGCTGCACCAGTTTGACCTGTCGGCCTACAAGGGGCAGACGATCAAGATCGAGGTGGGGGTCTACAACGATGGCTTCGGCGGTGTGACGGCCCTGTATGCGGATGACGTGTCGCTGCAGCTGTGCGCCGGCGCCCCGCCGCCCCCGCCGCCCACGCCCACCTGCTCGAACCTGGTTTCGAACAGCAACTTTGAGTACAACGGCTCGTGGAACCTGCCCGATACGCCTTACCCGGCGGGCTATTCCTACGATTACTACGTCTCGGCCTACCGCTCGATGCGCACCGGTATCCCGCTGTACACCAGCGGCACGGTCGAATCATACTCGGATGCCTGGCAAAACGTGGCTGTCCCCAGCGGCAGCAGCGCCCGGCTGAAGGTTTACCTGTTCCCGCGCAGCGAGGAGCTGTACTCACGCCCGGCGGCCGAGACGGACGCCGCTGCGCTGGCCGATCTGCCGGCGCTGAGCAAGGACGCGCCGCTGCTGCCCGAAGGCACGCTGTGGAACGACCAGGCCCTGGCGGCGTACTCGACCGACTTGCAGTATATCCTGGTGCTCAACCCCTACACCGGGGCCATCCGCCAGACGCTGCTGTGGTGGACGCCCTACAACGCCAGCGGCTGGGTGTATCGCGAGTTTGACCTGAGCGCCTACGCCGGGCAGACGATCCGCATCCAGTTCGGCACCTACAACAACGCTTACGGCGGGCGCTCGGCGAT